>NZ_JASGSR010000001.1:0-214981 GCF_040446015.1 Bradyrhizobium sp. INPA03-11B | reverse complement strand
CGATCGCGAAGCTTGGCCGGTTCTGTATCGAGATAGATTGAAAGGACGTCTCCGATCGGGATCGATTCAATGTCCTGCGCCTTGCGCTTGGGAGTGTATTGCGGATCGGCAATGGGAGCCGAAACGCTCCTATAAGGTTGATATGAACCTCTAGTTCTTCATCGTTGGGATAAGCGATTGAAATCGCAGCAGATGCGAACGCCCTCCGAGCGCACCATAAACCCACGCTGCTGCGACGTTCCGCATAGTGTAGCGCGGACCGAGACTCATCTCGATTTAGTTGGCTCGCCGCCGATGGCATGAAATCACCCGGAGTTTGGCAGGATATCACCTTGCCGGATGCGGACCGGATTCTGATGCTCTGAACCCAGCAAGGACGACACCACCGAAGCTTTGATGCTCCGCGGCGCAAGTCGCGCAGACGCGGCACGGCGGTCCACAACGTCTGCGAGGGAGGAATCAGATGCTACAGGTGCCGCCGGGCCGCGCGCGGGCGATCCTCGCCGATGCGACGTTCAAGCAGCTTGTCTCGGGACGCGCCAGGTTGCGATGGAGCCTGTCCATCCTGACGCTGGTGATGTTCTTCGGTTTCATCGCGCTGGTTTCGGTCGCAAAGAACGCGCTTGGCGCCAACATCGCGGGGAGCGCGCTTCCGCTCGGCTTTGCGCTGGCGCTCGCCATGGTCGCAGCGCTCGTGGCGCTCACGGGACTCTACGTTCAACGGTCGAATACCCGCTTCGACGAACTCGCCCGCATCGTCAAACGGGAGCTTGGCCGATGATCGCCAGATGCCTGCTCGTCACGCTCGCCGTGGCCTTTCCGTTCGCGGCAATGGCGCAGGGCGGCGCGCCGATGGCGGGTGGACGCGGGCCCGACTGGATCGCGATTGCGATGTTCGCCCTGATTGTCGCCATCACGCTGATCATTACCTACCGTTCGGCGGGCAGCACGAAATCGAAGGCCGGCTTCTATACGGCCGGCCACGCGATCACGCCGTTGCAGAACGGACTGGCGACCGCCGGCGATTTCCTGTCGGCGGCCGCATTCCTCGGCATCTCCGCGCTGGTCTACGCCAACGGATTCGACGGCTTCCTTTATGCCCTCGGGTTCCTGACCGGGTGGCCGATCGTGCTGTTCCTGATGTCGGAGCGCATGCGCAATCTCGGAAGCTATACCTTTGCCGACGCCGCCGCGTTTCGCCTCGACCAGACCTCGGTCCGGCTCGTCGCCGCGACCGGAAGCCTCGTCGTCGTGCTGTTCTATCTGATCGCGCAGCTGATCGGTGCGGGCAAGGTGATCCAGCTGTTGTTCGGGATCGACTATGTGCTCGCCGTTCTTGGCGTGGGCATCCTGATGATCCTCTACGTGATCGTCGGCGGCATGCAGGCGACCACCTGGGTGCAGATCTCGAAGGCGGTGCTGCTGCTGTGCGGCGGAACGTTGCTCGCGCTTGCGGCGCTGTGGCACTTCGACTTCAGCCTCGGGCGGCTGCTCGAGGCCGCAAGCCGTATTCATCCCAAGGGTGCTGCGATCCTTGTGCCCGGCGGCCTGTTTGCCGAGCCGGTCTCTGCCATCTCGCTCGGGCTGGCGCTGGTGTTCGGCACGGCCGGCCTGCCACATATCCTGATGCGGTTCTTCACCGTGAGCGACGCCGCGGCGGCGCGCAAATCGGTATTCTACGCGACCGCCTGCGTGGCCTACTTCTGCTGGGTGATTCCGGTGCTGGGCTTTGCCGCCGCGGCGATCCTGATGGCCGAGCCCAGCTATTTCAACGTTGCGGCATCGGGGCAGTTCAACAAGATCGCCGACCTGATCGGAGGACCGAACATGGCTTCGATCCATCTCGCCCATGCCATGGGCGGCCCGGTTCTGCTCGGCTTCATTTCCGCGGTGGCCTTCGCGACCATTCTTGCAGTCGTTGCGGGCCTGACGCTCGCCGGCGCCTCGGCGGTCAGTCATGACATCTACGGTCAGGTGCTGAGCGGTGGCAAGGCGTCAGAGCGCCGCGAACTCCTGGTCTCGCGGGTCGCGGCGATGGCAATTGGCGTCATCGCGGTGCTGCTGGCCTATGGCTTCGAGAATCAGAATGTTGCGTTCATGGCGGGGCTTGCCTTGTCGGTTGCCGCAAGCTGCAACTTTCCGGTGCTGGCGATGGCGATGTTCTGGCGCGGCACCACCACGCGCGGCGCGGTCGCAGGCGGTCTCGCCGGGCTGATTGCGTCGGTTGTATTGGTGGTCCTGAGCAAGACCGTATGGGTCGCCGTGCTCGGCTTTCCGTCGGCGGTGTTTCCTTACGACAATCCCGCGCTGTTCTCGATGCCGCTTGCCTTCCTGTTCGTGTGGCTGTTCTCGGTCACGGATCGCAGCGCACGGGCGTCGCGTGAACGCGAGGCGTTCACGGCGCAGCTCATCCAGTCCGAGATCGGAACGGTCCTGGCCAACGAACGGGCGAGCCTTGCAGCGGCCGGTTCGTGAAATCGCAACCACGCTGCGGAGAGTGAAACAACGCATGATCATTTCGCAACAGTTGGACGAGACGCACGACCCGGCGCGGCGGAGCTTTGTCGAGACGGCCGATGACACCGACTTCCCGATTCAGAACCTGCCGCTCGGCGTCTTCACGACCGCTGCCGATTCGCAGCCGAGGATCGGCATGGCGATCGGGGATCTCGTCTTCGACCTCAAGCGAGCGCTCGGTTCGGACGAGCACCTGGGCTTGCCGATCCGCCAGGCGCTCCAGGACGGCACGCTCAATGCGTTGTTCTCGCTCGGAGCTGTGGCGATGCGGGAGTTGCGTCGCCGCGCCGCCGACCTGCTCGGTCAGGGGCACGCGGCCAACGACATCAGACGCCATGCGTCCGAACTGCTGACGCCGGTCGCGGACGCAACGCTGCATCTGCCCACGCGGGTCTCGAACTATACGGACTTCTATGCCGGCATCTATCACGCGCAGGCCGCCGGTGCGCTGCTCACGCCGGAAAATCCGCTTCCCGCCAACTACAAATGGGTTCCTATCGCCTATCACGGCCGGGCGTCATCGGTGCAAGTCGGGCGAGGGTCGGTACGACGGCCGCTCGGGCAGCGTCCGCCCGCCACGGCCGGCGAGGCACCGAGCTTCGGCCCCTGCGAACGGCTGGATTTCGAGCTCGAAATGGGATTCTACCTCGGCGCCGGCAACCGGCTCGGCAGTCCGGTGCCGATCGCCGAGGCATCGCAGCAGATCATCGGCTATTCGCTCTTGAACGACTGGTCGGCGCGCGACATCCAGCGCTGGGAGATGTTTCCGCTGGGGCCCTTCCTCAGCAAGAGCTTTGCCACGTCGGTTTCGCCATGGGTCGTCACGTCGGATGCACTGGCGCCGTTCCGCGTCCCGGCACTGGCGCGTCCCGACAACGATCCGCGTCCACTCGGCTATCTGTTCGATGCCGCCGATCAATCCGGCGGTGGGCTCGACGTCCATCTCGAGGTCCTGCTGTCGACCGCGCGGATGCGCGATGCGAACCAGCCCGCTTCGCCGGTTCTCACGTCGAACGGCAAGTACCTGTACTGGACGCCGGCGCAGATGGTTGCGCACCACAGCATCAACGGCTGCAATTTGCAGCCGGGCGATCTGATCGGCACCGGCACCATTTCCGGACCAAGCCCGGCCCAGCTCTCGAGCATGCTCGAATTCACCGCTGCGGGATCGCGGCCGGCGGTGCTGCCGAACGGAGAGCGCCGGGGCTTCCTGGAGGACGGCGACGAGGTCACCTTCCGCGGCAGATGCAGCAGGGAAGGCTATGTGACGATCGGGTTCGGATCATGCGTCGGCAGGATCGCGCCGGCTGATGCTGTCATGACCGGAAGCAAGCATGCCTGACGGAGGTTGACGTGGATTCTCTGCTTGTCTGCACCGAGTTCGCGGACTCACCGGTCGATCCGGACGAAGTCCGCTTCGGACATCTTCTGACATTGGCGGTGGCACTGTCCCTGCTCGTGGCGGCGCATCTGGCGATGTTGCTCATCGCGGTGCCCTAGGCCTGGTGGACGCGCTGAGCGGCCTTCCGAACGGCTCACGCCCGGCGAGGAGGCAGAGCGGCGATCAGCCTCTCATCGCGTTCGCGGGTGCTCGCGCTGCTCGGGATGCCGAAAATCCGACGGTGAGCGGTTGGTCCACTTCCTGAACGCCTTGCGAAAGCTGGTCGCGTCGGCGAAGCCGACGCGTTCGGCGACCTGGTCGATTGCGAGGTGCGTGTTCTCGAGCAGTTCGGTGGCCACCGAACGTCGTATCCCGTCGGCGATCGCCTGGTAGGACTGGCCGTCCTCCGCCAGCCTGCGATGAAAAGTGCGCAAGGAGAGCCCGAGCTGCGATGCGATCTCCGCAGCAGCCGGAAACCTGTTGGGGCTGTTGAGGCATGCGGCGCGAATCCGCCTGACCAGCTCGGATTCGCCGGGACGCTCCTTCATCACAACGTCGCAGACCTGTTGGCAGACCTTGGCGGTAATCGGATTTGCGTTCGGGCAGGGCAGATCGAGCGCCTTGGCATCGAAGTGCCATTCCATGCGATCGGCGCCGAATTCGATCAGACAGTTGAACATCCGTTCGTAATTGCGCCAGTGTGCCGGCGCGGCGAACGGAAAGATCATCCGCTTGCTCGGGAACGGTGCCTCGAGCACACGGCTGAACAGCGCCGTCATCGAGCTTCGCCAGAATTCGGCGGCAAAGGGCAGCAACTCTCCAAGTGGATCGAGCCCGTGGCTGCGCAGGATCGCGGTCGCGCCATGCTCGATCCGGAAGCTGATCTGCCGGACCGCCGGCCCGGCCATCGTGATGTGGTCGAGCGAAAACATCAGCGCTTCGCCGAATGTCCGGCTCGATACCATGGCATAACCGTAGATGCCGTAATCGCTGATGCGCTGCCGCGCCCCGGCGAGCAGTCCGATGTCGGATCGCTTCGCCAGCCGGACGGCGTTGCGGTAGATCGCGAGGCGTTGGCGATGCGAGATCCGCGCATGCGGATCCTCCAGTTGCGCAGCATCGAGACCGGTGCGTGCAAACAGCTCGCGGACCGAGACGCCCTGCGCCGCCAACTCAGCCGCTAGCGCGCCGAGGCCGAGCAGGCTCTGCGTCGGCGCATCGGGATCGCTCGAGATCGGCATCACGATCTTGATCGCCTTCATGGCGTTTTCTCCGCGTCCGGCTGGCACAGATTGACGGGCCCGTGAACGGCTCTCGCGGCCGTTTGGCAATTTTTGACATCATAATTGGCAGAGCTTGACGTTGTCACGTTTATTATGACGGGCGACATTCAAACCATCGGGAACGGCGGAGCCGCGCGAAGCGGCCCGCAATGAGGAAACGCCGGCCGGCCGCACCGTTGCGGCGGAAGCCTGGCTTTTGATCGAGCGAGGGATTGGCATGACTGTAACTCACGAACTGGACGGGAAGGTCGGCGTCGTCACGCTGGCGAAGCCGCCGCATAATCTGCTGGACGACAAGCTCATCAATGACGTGATCGCGGCCTACCATGCCGTGGTCGCGGCCGGCTGCCGCGCGATCCTGCTGCGTAGCGCGATGCGGCATTTCTGCGCCGGCGCGGAGATGGCGTCCTGGGGAACCGGCACCAAAGTGCACACCGATCAGGCCGGGCTCGAGAAGATCTGGCGCAGTCTCGAGGATGTGCCGGTCCCGACCGTTGCGGCCATCAACGGCGGCGCGCTCGGCGGCGGCCTCGAGCTCGCGCTGACGTGCGACATGATTATCGCGGCAAACACGGCTTTCCTCGGCCAGGTCGAGGTGGCTGTCGGATTGCTGCCTTTGCTCGGCGGCACGCAGCGGATCGCGCAGCGGGCCGGCATCGCGCGCGCCAAGGAAATCTCGATGCTCGGCCGTCGTCACACGCCCGAGGCGTTCGAGCGCTGGGGCATCATCAATCTCGTGGTTCCAGAAGCCGAGTTGTCCGGGGCGTCGATGACCATGGCCCGGCAACTCGCCGCCGGCCCGACTAAGGTCATCAAGGGCATCAAGATGCAGGCGAACTTGCAGGGGCGGGGCGGCATCGCCGCCGCAGATGCCCGGCAGGTCGAGATCAACGACATGATCTGGCAGGCCAAGGACCGTCAGCGCGGTGCCGACGCCTTCTTTGCCTCCGGCCCCGCGACGGCTGTGTTCGAGGGGGACTGACGATGTCGGCTGCGCCACTTCAACGACTGCGGGTCGTCGATTTCACCCGCGTGCTGGCTGGTCCCCACTGCACCAAGGCCCTGCGTGACCTCGGCGCCGATGTCACCAAGATCGAGCCGCCGTCCGGCGATATCGGCCGCGCCGGATTGCCCAACGTGAACGGCATCGGTCTCTATTTCGTGCAACAGAATGCGGGAAAGCGAAATCTCAGCATCGATCTGAACTACGCCGAGGCGCGCGAGATCGTCACCCGGCTATGCCGGGATGCCGATGTCATCGTCGAGAATTTTCGTCCCGGCACCCTGGCGCGGTTCGGCTTCGGCTATGAGGACGTCCGCGCCTTCAATCCCGGCATCATCTATGTGTCGCTGAGCGGCTACGGGCAGTCGACCTCGTGGCGCAATCGTCCGGCTTTTGCGCCGACGGTGCAGGCCGAAACCGGCTTGACCTCGATCGTGCAGGATCATTTCGGCCAGGCGCTGTCCGAGCCGCGCGGCGATTCCTGCAGCCATGCCGACATCTATACCGGGCTGCAAGGCGTGATCGCGGTGCTGGCGGCGCTGCAGCATCGCAATCGTACCGGCGAAGGCCAGCACGTCGACGTCTCGATGGCCGCGACGATGCTCTCGGTCAACGAGCGTGCCGGCGCGATGATGTCGGAGATCGATACCGACGGCGAGCCGATCGCGCTCTCGGCCAACGAATCCCATATCTTCGAAATGTTCGACGGCGCTCGCCTGACGATCGCCGCCAGTCCGATCTATTCGCCGATGTTCACGCGTTACTGCGCGATGATGCGCCGGAGCGATCTGCTGGCCGATCCGCGCTATGCCACAGCCAGGTTGCGCCGGGAAAACCTCGTCCCGCTGCTTGCTGAAATTCGCACCTGGCTCACGACTTTCGAGAATCTGGAGCAGTTGCAGGCGCAAGTCAGCGAAGCGGGGCTTGCGGTAGGCCGCGTACGCACTGTCAATGAGTTCGCTGACACCGACTGGGCCAAGGAATGGAATGCCGTGGTTGAGGTCGATGACCGCGCCGGCGGGGTCGTCCGCATGCCAGGCAACCCCTGGATCTTTAGTAGCTCGGAATTGCCATCCCCCGGTGCGCCGGCCTACCAGGGCGAGCACAATGAAGACATCCTCGGCCAGCTCGACATCGCGCCCGAGAAAGTCAGGGATCTGCAACAGCGCGGTATCCTGCTCAGTCGACGATAAAGCATCGGCAATCTAGTCCAGCATAATTTTGGAGTAGAACTAAATTATTCCCGGCAATGACCTTGACCGATTGATGGTGGACGGAACGTGGCCGCTCGCTAGGCTTCGTGGATTGTCAGCTCGCATGAGAGGCGGCTGTAACCGCACGATGAAAGGACTATCCAACTAAGATCTCGTTTCGCGAATTGCGCGAAACCGGCGCAAAGCACATCGCTGTTTTCTGCAAAGACTACCGCTGCTCTAACGTCACGATGGACGCGGCGAGCCGGACGAGATGCTTCTGCCAGATATCGGGCCGCGCTTCACCTGCACGGTGTGCGGCAAGCGGGGGCTCGATCATTCGTTCAACGTGTCGCCGAAAATGAGCGCCGGCAAGTATCTCGTCCATCTTCTCAGTTTGGCTGATCGCGGGCGGAGCGCGAACCGCTCACGAACGAAAAGTGCACGTATCTGGTGCGGTTTCTGGTGCGGCGGCCGCGCCGAGGGCGACGAGAAACCGGTAAGATATTGATCCCGTTGGTGGGCCCGGCAGGACTCGAACCTGCAACCAGACCGTTATGAGCGGCGGGACAATGGCCGCCGCCGTTGATTTTCCTGCACTTTCCGCGGAATTCGACCACGCTCGTTGCGCTTCGTGCGGGTTGTTCCTGGTGCGGTTCGTCCACAATTGAAAACTTGGACTTAGAGCATGTGCCATCTGTTGGTGATAACGTGAGAACGCAGGTCAGTCCCGGCGACCGGCGGCAAGTGAATTCTGCGCGCCGTCGTGCCGACCGATCGCGGCGCCCTGTTCAAGGTCAAGGTCCACCCGGTTCACAGCGCGCTATCGGTCGCGAGCCAAAGACGTTCATGGGAAAGCAAGCCAGGCAAAAAAGATCGTGAGTTTCTTCGAGCGTCTAAAGACAGAAGCATCCGCTGAGTGGCGGGCCTACACCGAGCATCCCTTCACGAACGGGTTGGCAGACGGCTCGCTCGCCGAAGCGGCGTTTCGTTACTACCTCGCTCAGGACTACCTGTTCCTCATCGAGTTTGCTCGCGCCTACGCGCTCTCGGTCTACAAATCGCCCAAGCTTGCCGACATGCGGGAAGCAGCGGCCGGCCTCTCGGCCATCCTTGATGTCGAGATGAACCTGCACGTGAAGCTCTGCGCCGGTTGGGGTTTGTCCCCGAGCGAGCTTGAACAAACCCCTCCGGCGGTCGAAGTGCTGGCCTATACACGCTACGTGCTCGATGCAGGAATGCGCGGCGATCTGCTAGCACTCAACGTAGCGCTTGCCCCCTGCGTGATTGGCTACGCGGAGATCGCAACGCGGCTCGCCTCGCGCCCCGATGCGGACGCTGCGACAAACTCCTATCGCGTTTGGATCGCCGAGTATGCCGGCGTGGCATACCAGGAGGTCGCGGCGAAAGCGCGGGCGCACCTGGAGCGTCTCGCCGATCTCTACGTCACGCCGGCCCGCGAAGCAGACCTGATTGCGATCTTCAAGGAGGCCACCCGGCTCGAAGCAGACTTCTGGGAGATGGGCTGGCGCGCGGGCCAGCGTGTCGAATAGCCGTTTCGGCAATCGTCAGGCCCACAACTTGAAGGTCATAGGTTCAAATCCTATCCCCGCAACCAACTAAGCCTGATTTGAAAAGGACGCCGCCCTTCGGGGCGGCGTTCTTGTTTTTGGGGCGCGATCTCCGTGCGACCGTTCTCCGTGCTGCCATCCCTGCAGTTGCCGACGGATTTGGTGGGATGTGTATTCTCAACGCGCCGACGGGAGATTGGCATGTACACGGAGGTCGAAAAGCACCGGGAAGCACTGACGGTGCTGTCAGCGTTACGGCGCGTGCAGCAGGCTGGGGCGGCGCGCGAGCGCGACGGCGCTGGAGGGGACTAGACGTGGTCGACGAGGCAGCAAGCCACGCCAAGGCTGCGCGCAGGCCGAGGCGCCGCAAGTTTTACCACATGAATGTTGACTATCGCGCGGGAAAGCCGGGATTCAGGCTGGCGAACGCCGACACTGTCGAGCGCTATCTCCATGGCTGGCGGTCGGATCCGTACTATGCAAAATTGCCAGAGCGGCCGCGTTTTCTGTTCGACAAGAAACTTGGCCGCCCACCGCGCGACCTCGAGGGCTACGTCGGACATTGGCTTATCTCCGACGGCATGAAAGCGGTCTTGGAAGAGATCGATCGTGATGCCTTCGGCTTTATTTCCTGCGAAGTGTTCTTGCCGGACGGCGCCCCTGGGCCGCACCGCTGGCTGTGCACTGCGGTTGCCGTGCTCGATGCGTTGGACGAACCGGCGTCGGAGCTGCGGATCGTCGAGGAGATGGAGGAGAAGATTTATCTGCTGGCGGGGCCGGTACGTTTGATCTTCCGCGAAGATGTCGTCGTGACCGCGCATGTCTTTCGTATGCGCTTCATGGAGGTGACGGTCATCTGCGACCAGACCATGAAAGATGCCTGCCGGCAGGCGGGCTTGAAGGGAATCAACTTCGCCGATGTCGGTAAGAAGTGAATGATACAATCGGTCAACCTTGTTTTAAGCTCCTACAATAGAAGAGAAATCACGATTGGAGCAAGTTAAGGTGCGACTCTTGCTGGAGCCGGCGCCGCTTGAGTTGCGACTGACTTATCTCGGTGCGAGAGCGCTTTGGCTTGTCCGGGGGGAGCGCGGTGTTTTACTTCAGATAGTCCGGCAGCGTGAACCCGTCATAAAGCCGGTCCGACAGGATCGCCGTCTCCGGCGCGACGCCGAGCGTGAATTCGTCGATCTAGGGGCCCGGCACGAAGCCGACCTTCAGTTCGGACTTTGCCGGCGCCTCAGCGCGCAAGGCTGCGCTGGAGAGGGCGGCGAGGATCAGAAGGGCAGAAACGAAGGAACGCGCGAGTTTCATGGAAGTCCTGGTGATGTTGTTGACATGGCATGCCGACCGCGGGGCAGGCGGCGCAAAGGGGGGCGGGCCGACTACGCGATCGCCTGGATCGCGCTCGAGTAGATGCTCGCCGGCCGGGCGAGCCCGTAATGGTCGCGCAGCGTGGTGCCTTCATAATCGTGACGGAACAGGCCGCGCTTGCGCAGGATCGGCACGACCTGTTCCGCGAAGACATCAAAGCCGTCGGGCAGCCAGGGCGGCATCACGTTGAAGCCATCGGCCGCGCCGTTCTCGAACCAGGTCTGGATGTTGTCGGCGATCTTCTCTGGCGGACCCGCGATCACCCAGTGACCGCGCGCACCGGCGAGGCGCTGCACCAGCTGGCGGATGGTCGGCTTCTCGCGATCGACGATGTCGACAACCAGCTTGAAGCGGCTGGCGACGCCGCGCGCGCTGTCGGTGTCGATCAGATGGCGAGGAAACGGGCCGTCGAGGTCGAAGCCGGTGAGGTCGAGCCCGATCATCTGGCGAAGCTGGATAAGCGAATATTCCGGCTGGATCAGTTCGTTGAACTCGTCCTGCAGCCGATCGGCCTCGACCTGGGAACTCGCGATGAACGGGCTGATGCCGGGCAGGATCTTGATCTGATCGGGACCGCGGTCATAGGCACGGGCCTGCTGCTTGATGTCGGCGTAAAACTCCTGGGCGCTCGCCAAGGTCTGGTGCGCGGTAAAGATCGCTTCGGCAAAGCGTGCCGCAAAGGCGCGCCCGTCGTCGGACGAGCCGGCCTGGACATAGACCGGGCGCCCTTGTGGCGTCCGTGAGATGTTGAGCGGCCCGCGCACGCGAAAGTGCTTTCCGACGTGGTTGATGGCGTGGATCCTGGCGGTGTCGGCGAAGACGCCGGACACGGGATCATTGACCAGCGCGTCGTCTTCCCAGCTGTCCCACAGCCGCGTGATGACATCGAGGTATTCGCGCGCCCGCTCGTAGCGCTCGTGATGCGGCGGATGCTCGGGCAGCCCGAAATTCTGTGCCGCTTGCGGCGTGCTTGTCGTCACGATATTCCAGCCGGCGCGGCCGCCGCTGAGATGATCAAGCGAAGCGAACAGCCGCGCCAGATTGTAGGGCTCGGTATAGGTCGTCGATGCCGTCGCGATCAGGCCGATGCGCTTGGTGGCGGATGCGATCGCGGTGAGCAGGGTGATCGGCTCGAGCCGAAACCGCGCAGCGTGGCGGACATTGTCGGCCAGCGCCGGCCCGTCGGCGAAGAACACCGCGTCGAACTTGTGCGCCTCGGCGCGCTGCGCCAGCTCCTGATAATAGGTCACGTCGAGGAGGCGGTTGGAAGTGGAAGCCTTGTGACGCCACGCAGCCTCGTGATGGCCGTCCGGATAGATGAAGAAGTTGAGGGAAAGCTGTCGTTTGCTCATGGCTGCAACTCGCGAAGGATGATCGGGTCAGTCGACGGTCGGCGCCTTGCGCGCGAACGCGAAGCGAAGGTAGCGCTCGAGCGACAGGCCCTCAGGCGTCCGCTTGTCCTCGACCAGCCGGGCGAACGCCTGGCGTACCAGCGTCCGTTCGGAGGGAGAGAACGCTTCGAGAAAATTTCCGAAGGCGCTTGCTTCCGACCAGCGCAGCAGCGAATCGGCGTCGTCATGGATGTCGACCAGTGCACGCAATTCGCTGCGGTAGTCGTTGAAGCCGTTGGCGGTGAACAGTGCGCTGAGCTCCGCGTCGGTCGATCCGAGAACCGGATTGGACTCTTGGCGACGGTCGGCAAGGCCGGCCTCGACAATGGCCTGGCGGAGCAGCACGCGGGATTGATGTGGCCGGGACGGATCCTGCACGTTCAGTCCAAGGCGGCCGCCCGGCTTCAGCACCCGGTGGATTTCCCGTAGCGCGCGATCCTTGTCAGCGATCCAGTGAAACACGCTGTTGAGATAGACCGCGTCGAATTGCGTGTCGTGAAAGCGCGATAGATCTTCGGCCCGGCCGGTGTCGAACTGGAGATTGTCGGCCTGCCGCAGCCGCGCGATCTCGATGCGGCCGGCAAGCGGATCGATGCCGCTCACCCGGCCGTCCGCCCCGACCAGGCCGGCGACGAATTCCGCCAGCCGTCCGGTCCCGGCGCCGATATCGAGCACATGCTCGCCGGATCGAATGGCGAGCGGCCCGACCAGGAACTTGCCATGGCGGAACTGGACCAGTCCGGCGTCATCATAGGAGCGGGCAAGTTCCGGCGTGTCATGATCGAGGCTGATGGCGCCGTCGGATTGCGGCATGTCGATGGGTCCATTTCTTGACGGCATCGCGCCGACACTCGGCGCGCCCTGTCTCGAACTCTACGTCGGCCCCGGTGAAATGAATTTGCGTTGTTGCGCGAGAGCCGAGCATGAACCTGATGAGGAGGTTGTCGATTGGAGACGAGTGCGCTCGCGATGATGGGAAAGCGGGTCAGTGAGGCCGCTCCGCGTGTTGATCACCCGGTTTTTGCGTGTTGCGAAGCGCGCGAGATGGCCGACCTCGTGACGATCGTCGCAAATATTCCCGCAGGCGCGCCACGGACGAAGCGAACATTGCTCGCCGTCGAAAACAAAGCTTAATTCGTTTCATTGACTGAACCTCGATCGCTTTTACGATTTGCAGCGTCAAAGCGAGGTTCTGCACCATGCCGCAATCCGATCCCGACAGCGTTGCCCGCGAGGCGCTTCGTCTGATCGGCCCCGATCCGCAAAACTGGGTGCCCGAGCAGGCGGGAATCGATCACAACGTGGTTGTGGTTGGTGGAGGACAATCCGGTTCCGCTTTTGCCTTTGCGCTTCGGCGTGCCGGGATCGGCAAGGTTTCGGTGATCGATGCCGCGGCTGACGGTGCCAAGGCGGGCGTGTGGTTGACCAGCGCACGAATGCACAAGCTACGGACGCCCAAAGCGCTTCCCGGTCCGGAACTTGGCTTGCCGGGCCTCGGCTTCCAGGCCTGGTACGAAGCGCGTCATGGCGCGGCCGCCTATGATGCGCTCGATCGCATTCCACGGCTTGATTGGGCGGCTTATCTCGACTGGTATCGCAAGGTCACCGGTGTCGCGGTGCGCTACGGCACGCGCCTGATCCGCATCGCGCCGGCAGACGGCCATTTGCGGCTGCATCTGGAGCGGAACGGCGCGGCTGTCATTGAGACCACGCGAAAGCTGGTGCTGGCCACGGGCTTTGCCGGCAGCGGCGGTGCATCTATCCCGGAAGTTTTGCAAGGCCTGCCGAAGCGGTTCTATGCGCATAGCTCCGAGACGATCGACTTCAAGAGCCTGCGCGGCCGCTCCGTCGCGGTGATCGGGAGCGCCGCGTCGGCGTTCGATGCCGCGGCCGTCGCGCTGGACGCCGGTGCGCGCGATGTTCACCTGTTCGCGCGGCGCGAGACACTGGCCTCCTTGCCGGTGATCCGGATTCGCGGTTATCCGGGTGCCTACGACAATTACGGTGCGTTGCCGGACGCGGTGCGTTGGCGCCAGGCGCTCCGCTTCCGGCAAGCCGGCTCGACGCCACCGCCGGATGCGATCTCGCGGGCAGTGTCCTTTCCTAACTTCCATCTGCATTTGGGCGCGCCATGGACCTCGGCACGATTGAAAGGCGTGCGTCCTGTCGCAGAGACACCCCACGGCGAGTTCGGCTTCGATTTTGCGATCGCCGGCACCGGTTATGCGGTCAGCCTCGGCGCGCAGACCGAACTTCGTGACTTTGCGGACCAGATTTTGCTCTGGCGCGATCGCTTTGCGCGACCTGCTGACGAGGCCGACGAGACGATCGCGGCCTATCCCTATCTTGGGTCCGGGCATGAATATCTGGAGAAAGTGCCGGGTCACGCGCCGCACCTGAAGGACATTCACGTGTTCAATCCGGCGGCCTTCGTCAGCTTCGGCCTGCCGGTCGGGGACGTGCCGAGCTTCAAGCGCGATATTCCAGCGGTCGTGGCGCGGATCAGTCGCGATCTGTTCCTGGCGGATCTCGCGTCGCATGAAGCGCGCATTAACGGAACGATTGCGGAGGATTTTGCGCCGGAGCTCTATGCATCGGCGATCTGGCGGCCGCCGCAGCACGCCGCAGCCGAATAAGGCACGCTCGAACGGAATGTCAGCAACTCCGCCGTCACTCACGCGACCGGCGCACGGCGAAGCCTTGTCCAGGAGAACGCAAGGATGAGAACAGGATCATGAGCAGCACCACGACGATCGACAACGTCATTCCGCGCGCAGATATCGTCAAGCGCGCGGCCCGGCTGGGTGCCGAGATAAGGAACGTCAAACTGTCGGGTGACCTTTCAGATGAAGTCATCCGCGCCATCAACCAGGTGCTGCTCGAGCACAAGGTGATCTTCTTCCGCGGCCAGCAGCATCTCGACGATGCCGAGCAGGAGCGCTTTGCGGTGCGGCTCGGCAAGCTCGTGCCGCATCCGACGGTCGGCGCGATCAAGGGAACGTCGTCGATCCTGGAACTGGATTCGGGCCGCGGCGGTGGCCGAGCCGACCAATGGCACACCGATGTGACATTCGTCGACGCCTATCCGAAAATCTCGGTGTTGCGCGGCGTGGTGATCCCGCCCTATGGCGGCGATACCGTGTGGTCGAACACGGCGGCCGCCTATCTCGACCTGCCGGCACCACTGCGCAAGCTCGCCGACGAGCTCTGGGCGGTGCACAGCAACGCCTATGACTATGCCGTGAAGACGCGGGCAACCGAGGCGGACCGCAAGCATTTCGACGAAGTCTTCACCGGCACGATCTACGAGACCGAGCATCCGGTGGTGCGGGTCCATCCCGAGACCGGCGAGCGCACGCTCGTACTCGGCAATTTCGTGCAGCGCTTTGTCGGCCTGCCGAAATATGACGGTCAAAAACTGTTCGACCTGTTCCAGTCGCACATCACCGCACCGGAGAACACCGTGCGCTGGAGCTGGCAGGCCGGTGACGTCGCGATCTGGGACAACCGTGCGACCCAGCATTACGCGGTCAATGACTACGGCGATCATCATCGCGTGGTCCGTCGCGCCACCATCGATGGCGATGTGCCGGTCAGTGTTGACGGCTGCCACAGTGTAACGCGCATCAAGTCGTCGAAGCCGCAGGCCGCAAAGGCCGCCTGATTCAAGATCAGTTATCGGAGCAATCAAGATGAATGCCATCATTCGAATTCTGCGGGCGCGGCGAGCCGCCGCGCGCAGGGCCGCACGGTTCCTGCTGGCCGGCGCCTTCGCACTGGGCCTCGTGGCCCCGGCCTTCGCCGAGCCGCCGCTCGAGAAGACGGAAATCCGCTATCAAGGCTGGGCGGGCCAGGTGACGTTTACCGAGCTCGCCGAGGACCTCGGTTATCTCGCGCCGTTGAAGCTGAAATGGGTCGGCAACACCATCAGCGGCCCGCAGGACATCCAGACCGTCGTCACCGGCGATATCGACATCGGCGGCGCCTTCTATGGCGCGATCCTCAAGCTGATCGCGGCCAAGGCACCGATCAAGGCCGTGGTCGGCTACTACGGCTCCGACGCCAACACCTATTACGGCTACTTCGTGAAGGACGACAGCCCGATCAAGTCTGCCCGCGATCTGATCGGCAAGAAGGTCGCCGTCAACACGCTGGGTGCGCATCTGGAGTTCGTGCTGCGCGAATATCTCGCCCGCAACGGCCTCGGCGCCGGCGAAGCCAAGCAGGTGACGCTGGTCGCGATCCCGCCGGTTTCCGGCGAGCAAGCGCTGCGGCAGGGTCAGGTCGAGGTCAGCGCGCTCAGCGGCGTGCTGCGCGACAAGGCACTGGAACGCGGCGGGATCCGCTCGTTGTTCAAGGACACCGACCTGTTCGGTCAGTTCACCGGCGGCGCCTATGTGTTGCGGGACAAGTTCATCAAGGACAATCCCGAAGCCTCGCGCAAGCTGGTCGAGGGCATTTCGCGCGCCATCCAGTGGGCGCAGACGACACCGCCGGAGGAAGTGCGAGCTCGCTTCGAGCGGATCATCGCCGAGCGCAAGCGCAACGAGGACGCATCCTCGATCAAATACTGGAAGAGCACCGGCGTCGCGTCCAAGGGCGGCGTGATCTCGGATGCCGAATTGCAGGTCTGGATCGACTGGCTGGTGAAGGATGGCCTGCTCAAGCCGGGCCAGATCAAGGCCTCCGACACCTACACCAATGCGTTCAACTATTTCCGTCCTGGCAAGACGGCGGAGGCACGATGAGCGCAGTCAAGATCCGCTTCGAGCAGGTCCGCAAGGAATTCGTCACGCGCGGCGAGGGCGGCCGTCCGGCGGGCCGGTTCACGGCGCTGGAGGACATCACCCTCGACGTTCGCGCCGGCGAATTCCTGGCCCTGGTCGGCCCGAGCGGCTGCGGCAAATCGACCTTGCTCGATCTGCTGGGCGGCCTGACGACGCCGACCAGTGGCCACATCCTGCTCGACGGGCGGCCGATCGGCGGACCCGGCCGCGACCGCGGCATCGTATTCCAGCAATATGCGCTGTTTCCCTGGCGCACCGCTGCGCAGAACGTCGAGTTCGGCCTTGATATTGCGGGGCTCAAGGCCAAGGAGCGGCGCGACGTCGCGTACCATTTCCTCGATCTCGTCGGCCTGTCCGGCTTTGCCGACCGCTATCCGCACGAGCTCTCGGGCGGCATGAAGCAGCGCGTCGCGATCGCGCGGAGCCTCGCCTACGATCCCGAGGTGCTGTTGATGGACGAGCCGTTTGCAGCCCTCGACGCCCAGACGCGCGAGACGTTGCAGGGCGAACTGCTGCGGATCTGGCGGGCCACCGGCAAGACCATCGTCTTCATCACCCACGGGATCGACGAGGCCGTCGTGCTCGGCCAGCGCGTCGCGGTGATGACGTCGCGTCCCGGCCGGATCAAGGAGGTCATCGAGATCCCCGAGGTGCTGCGCAGCGAGGCGGAGGATATCCGCGCGTTGCCGGAGTTCGGCCAGGTGCGGCACGAGATCTGGAGCCTGCTGCGCGAGGAAGTGCAGAAGGCCCAGCAATCGGCGGGCAGCGGCGCTGCACGTCGTCTCGACCGCGAAGTGAAAGAGGTTGCCCATGTCTAGCCTGGAGATGCTGACACTGCTCGAACTGGCGCATGGGCGCCGCGAGCCGCTGTCCGGCGCGGAGGGCCGGTCGCCTGTTGCCAAAGTGATCCGCTCGGTGGCGCGCGGACTGGCCGGCTTCGGACACCGCTCGTTGTTGCTGATCGCCTTGCTGGCGCTGTGGGAGGCAGCGCCCCGGTTCGGTCTGATCGACCCCGTGTTCCTTCCGCCGTTCTCGGAGGTGATCGCGGCCGGCTGGCAGCTCGCGCAAACCGGCGAGCTCTATGACGATGTCTCGGCCAGCCTGCTCCGCGCGCTGAGCGGATTTCTGATCTCGGTCGCCTTGATCGTGCCGCTGGGCCTTGCCATCGGCTGGTATTCCCGGCTCGGCAATCTGCTCAACCAGTTCATCGAGATCTGCCGCAACACCGCGCCGCTGGCGCTGCTGCCGGTGTTCATCCTGCTGCTCGGGATCGGCGAGCTCTCCAAGATCACGATGGTGATCTATAGCTGCGCCTGGCCGCTGCTGCTCAACACCATCGCGGCAGTGAAACAGGTCGATCCGCTCTTGATCAAATCGGCGCGGACCATGGGGGCGAGTCCGCAGCAACTGTTCCGCAAGGTGATTTTGCCGGCGGCGCTGCCGACCATCTTCGTCGGCATTCGTCTGGCGAGCGCTTCGGCGATGCTGGTGCTGGTCGCCTCCGAGATGGTCGGTGCCAAGGCCGGCCTCGGCTATCTCATCATCAACAGCCAGTACAGTTTCCTGATCCCGCAGATGTATTTCGGCATTCTCGGCATCACCGTGATCGGACTGGCGTTCAACGCCGTGCTCGAGGCGCTGGAGCGGCGCTTCATGCGGTGGAAGCCGGTCGCGGCCGCGTAAGTGCTGGCTCAGGCTCCGCCCGGCGTGTTCCGGACGGTCGGCTGGGTCACCACGCTGTTCGGTGGCACGTCCTTGGTCAGCCAGACGTTGCCGCCGATGGTCGATCCCCGCCCGATGGTGATGCGGCCGAGAATGGTGGCGCCGGCGTAGATCACGACGTCGTCCTCCACGATCGGATGGCGGGCGTCGCCCTTGATGACGCTGCCTTCGTTGTCGGTCGGAAAATGCCGCGCGCCAAGCGTGACGGCCTGGTAGACGCGGACATTGTTGCCGATGATGGCGGTTTCCCCGATCACGACACCGGTGCCGTGATCGATGAAGAAGCCGGAACCGATGCTGGCGCCGGGATGAATGTCGATGCCGGTCCGGGCATGGGCGATTTCCGACATCAGGCGAGCGATCAGCCGTGCGCCGAGGCGATACAGCAGGTGCGCGAGGCGATGGTGGATAACGGCCGTCATTCCGGGATAGCCGATCAGGATCTCCGGAAAGTTCCGCGCCGCCGGATCACCGACGAAGGCCGCGCGCAGATCGTTGATGAGGAGCCCGCGGACGGACGGCAGCTGGGATGCAGATGCGCGGGTCAGCTCGATCGCCTCTTCACGTTCGAAGCCCGGTTCGAGCTCATCGCCGACGAACAACGCGCCGCGGTGGATCTGGGCGCTGAGTGAATCCAGCGCGATGCTCAGCCTGTTGCCGACGAAATAGTCGATGTTCTCGCCGTCGAGATCGGACTGTCCGTAGTGCCGCGGAAACAGCGCCTCGGTAAGCCCGTCGAGGATCGCCTCCAGCGCCTCGCGCGAGGGCGCGCGCCGGGCTTCGCCGTCCTGGCGGATGCTGTGAGTCTCTTCCCGGGAGACGCGCAGCTCGGCGACGATGCGGTCGAGCTGCCAGCGGCCGGGTGGAGTTACCGTCGCGCCGACAGATGAGGGGGGAGACTGCGGAGGGGTTTCGCGTTTCATGTGGTGCTCCCGGTCCTATCGAACGTGCGCCAGGGGAATGCTGACCTCGGCGAGAAGATCGAGATCGGCCTCGTGGTCGATCTGGACATACTGTCCGTTCCAGTAGGTGAGGCCGGATAGCCGGTGCGACAGCTCCATGCTGGCGAGGCGGCCCACGATGATGGCGTGGGAATGCCGCTCGATGATTTCCTCGACCTGGCATTCGACCATTGCCAGCGAGCGTTCGAGCAACGGCACGCCCGACGAGCCACAGGTCCAGGCGATGCCCTCGAAGCGCTCGTGGCCCTTCAGGCGGCCATTGCTGAAGCGCTCCGCCAGCGCCTGCTGATCCGAGCCCAGAATATTGACGCCGAAAGCCCGATGCCGGGCGATCGGGGTGAAGGACGACGCCTGGCGGTTGATGCTGACCAGGAGCCGCGGCGGCGCGGCGCTGAGCGAGGTCAGCGAGGTCACCGTCATGCCGGTGATGTCTTCGCCTTGTCCGGCGGTGATGACGCAAACGCCGCCGGCGAGGCGGCGCATGACGAGCCGAAACTGGAGTTCGATCTCGTGATCAGCGTCGACGAGGTGGATGTCCGGCTTGCTCATCGGGCTTCTCCCTCTCTTACCGCGCCGGATCGAGCCTTCGATCAGAAGAAGCCCTTCGCCGGTAGCGGCGTGCCGCTGATCTCGTATTGCCCGATCGAGCGCGTCTTGAAGACGTTCGGATTGTGCGAGGCCAGGGTGCGCGCATTGCGCCAGTGACGGTCGAAGTTGGTCGCCTTCTTGGTGGCGGAGGCGCCGCCGACGTCGAACAGCAGGCTGCCGCTCCGGATCGCGAATTCATCCGCGACGATCTTGGCTTTCGCCGATAGCAGTGCGGCACGATGGGCAGCTTCGACGGCGTTAGCGTCGCCGGCGTCGAACGCATCGGTCGCAACATCGAGCGCTTCGGCGGCCGCCAGCACGACCGTTTCGGCGGCAAACGCGCCGCTCGCGATCTGGCCGACGGTCTGTTGCAGCAGCGGATCGTCCGCTGGAATTTCGCTCGGCGCGTAATAGAAGGTCCGCTTGCGGGACCGCACCAGAGCCGTGGCGTCACGTAGGATCGCGCGCGAAATGCCGGCGTTGATCGCGGTCAAGAACAATTGCGCGAACGTGTTGGAGTAGGGAATGCCGTAGCCGGCGTCGGGTGCGTCGAATACCACCTCCTGGCGCTTGACGCGCACATTGCGGAAATGGCTGGTGCCGGTCGCGGTCAGCCGCTGACCGAGGCCGTCCCAGTCGTCGACCAGCTCGATGCCCTCGCGATTGACGGGGATCAGGACCGCCGCATTGGCGGCGAACGCATCCGCGGTGCGGACCAGCACATAGTCCGAATAGAGCGTGCCGGTGCTGTAATATTTGGTGCCGTTGAGCAGATAGTCGTCGCCGTCGGCTGTCAGCGTCGTGTTCGGCGTGACGTTGCCGACCTTCGGCGTATCGAGCTCGGTGGCTGCAAGCCCGATGATTGCGCCATCGCCGATGGCCTTCTGCCACTGCCTGTGCTGGTCGTCCTTGGGGCGGCGCACCAGGCGTTCGACCACGCTGAAATGGTTGCGCAGGATATGGGCGACATTGGCGTCGGCCTCGCCGAGGCGGATCACGATCTCGAACAGCGCGCGGATCGTTGCACCCGCACCGCCGGCCTCAGTCGGCAGCCGAAGTGCGCCGAGGCGCGCCTTGCGGATGAGATCGATTTCCGGGAACGGCAGGACGCGCTCCCGTTCGCGGTCGCTGGCACCCTCGGCAATACGGCCCAACAGCGCGTCGATGTCGGGCGATAGGTTGTCGAGGCGATCGGACGATGCCAGCGCGGTGACGGAGACAGGCTTGTTCATTGATTTCACCCGAAACGATGTTGGTTGCTGGTCGCGATCAGAGTTGCGCGAGGTGGTCGATGACCTTGATCGGCTCGGGCAGCACCTTGCGTGCCAGCAGCCAGTCGGCGGCCTTTTGCAGCTCGGACAGGAAGTTCTCGTCATTGACCGGGAAGTAGCGATACTTGCGGTCGAGCGCGATGAACTGGTCGCGCACCTGATCGCTGTACTTGCCGGCCTTCTGGGCGATGTATTCAGCGTCCTTGCCGTTCTCGGATATCCACTTGCCCTCGGCGCGGAATGCGTCGTTGACGGCGTGAACCAGTGCGGGATTCTCGGTCGCGAACTTCCGCGTGGTCAGATAGGACGTGTAGTCGATCTGGAAATCCAGATCGCGGCCTTCGAGAAAGATGTCGTGCGCCTTGTAGTCGAGCCGCGCGATGTCGACGCCGGGGCTCCACATCGACCAGGCGTCGACCTTGCCGGACGCCAGCGCCGGCGCGGCATCCGGCGGATTGAGGTAGACGAACTTCACCGCGGAGCGGTCGACCTTGTGCTTCTCGAGTGCAGCGACGAGCAGGAACTCGCCGAGACCGGAGCGGTTCACGGCAACCGATTTGCCGACGAGGTCTTCGATCTTGTTGATGCCGGAATCGTCCCTGGCGATGATCGCGGTGGTGCGGGGTTCGTAGACCACGAACTGGGTGAAGACGAGCGGCGAGCCGGCGATGATCGCGGCGAGCGCCGGCGTCGTGCTGCCGCCGAAGCTGAAATCGGCGCTGCCGCCGGTCACCGCCTGCAGTGTCGGGGCGTGATTGGGGAACGGGCCCAGCCATTCGACCTTGATGCCATCCCTGGCCAGCAGCTTCTCGAATTCGCCCCGCTCCTTGGCGATCAGGTTGAGGCCGCTAAGACCCCAGGTGAGACGGACAGTGTCGGTGACGCGGCCGCCGGCCGAATATGCGGCCTCCGGGAAATTGAAACCGGCGAGGGCACCAATGCCGAACGCGGCCCCGCCGAGGAAGCCGCGACGGGAAGGTTTTGCGAATGAACGAGACATGAGCTGTCCTTCAGAAGACTCAGGCGGGGATGGGATGAACGGCGACGACGCCGAGTTCGGCAAGCAAGTCGCTGCGGGCGATCGACGCCCTCCCGCCACGACCGCCCGTGTGATGCTGGAAGGCGATCCGGCCTTCGCGCATCACCAGGATGCGGTCGGCCAGCGCGATCGCCTCGTCGACGTCGTGCGTGACCAGGAGCGCGCCGGGCCGATGGGTGGCGACCAGGTCACGGACCAGATCGTGCATGCGGATGCGGGTCAGCGCATCGAGTGCAGCAAAGGGTTCGTCGAGCAGCAGCAACTCGGGCTCCTGCACCAGCGCGCGGGCGAGTGCCACGCGCTGCGCCTGCCCACCCGAGAGATTCCGCGGCCAGTCGTCGAGCCGGTCGCCAAGGCCAACTTCGGCGAGTGCCGCTGCGGCGCGCTCGCGCGCATTACCGGCCTGCAGGCCGAGTGAGACATTGCGCCACAGGCTGTCCCACGGCAGCAGCCGGTGTTCCTGGAAGACGACCGCCGGGCGGCGCGGGGCCGCGATGCGGCCGCCGTCAATCGGGTCGAGGCCGGCCAACGCGCGGAGCAACGTGGTCTTGCCGCAACCGCTTTCCCCGAGCAGGGCGACGAACTCGCCGCGCTCGATCCGCAGATTGAGATTCTCGATGACGACGCGATGGCCGTAGGCGCGGCGGAGATTCGTCACGACGACCGCCGGTGAGACCGCGGCGGCGGAGGGGGCGACATGCAAGGTCATCGCGCGCCTCCGTAGTTCGGATGCCAGGCCAGCAGGCGGCGTTCGAGAAAACGGGCGATGCCGTCGGCGGCGACGCCGATCAGCGCGTAGATCACGATCGTCAGCACGATCACGTCGGTGCGCAGGAACTCCCGCGCATCCATCGCAAGGAAGCCGATGCCGGATTGGGCGCCGATGGTTTCGGCGACGACCAGCGCAAGCCATGCGGTCGCCAGCGCATAGCGCACGCCGGTCAGGATCGAAGGCAGCGCCCCGGGCAGGATGATGCGTCGGATCAGCTCCAGCGTGCCGAGGCCCTGGATGCGGCCAAGCTCGATCAGCTTTGGATCGACTTGCCGGATCCCCAAGGTGGTATTGATGTAGATCGGAAAGGTGACGCCGAGGGCGACCAGGAAGATCTTTTCGGCTTCGCCGACGCCGAGCCAGACGATCACCAGCGGCAGCAGGGCGAGGAAGGGGATCGCGCGGATCATCTGGACGCTGCGGTCGATCGCGGCTTCCGCGATCCGCGAGAACCCGACGAGGATGCCGAGGGCGAAACCGACGGTACCCCCGATCGCAAAACCGGCGACGGCACGCAGCAGGCTGACGCCAAGGTCGTTGAGCAGGCTTCCCGAGGTCGCCAGCTTGAATGCCGTCTTGAGGACCTTGCTAGGCGCCGGCAGCACCTGCGGTGACAGCCATCCGCCTTGCGCCAGGAGTTCCCAGACCACAAGCAGGATGGCCGGCGCCAGCCACGACAGAAGTTGCAGGCCGCGCCGACCAATCTCGAGCCTGCGCCTTGGAAGATGTGCGGCGGTCGTGTCGCCGCGCGGTGCGGCGTCGTAGGCAACCGGTGACGCCGTCTGCTCGAGATTGCTCAAGGTAATCTGTCCTGCGTCATCATCCTGCGTGATCTTCTTTGGTCACGCAGCTCTTCGCTCACGCGACGAACGCGGTCGCGTCGCGTTGCGTGACGTCGTAAAACTGTCCCACGATTTTCAGCGGACAGAAATAGAGCGGTTTTTCAATTGTCGTTGGTTCCGGAGTGTTTCTCGGTTACCCGCGCGCGCGACACGGCAAGGAAAATCTTTTGATGCGCGGTTGCTTGATCTCCTGCGGTGCAAGGCGCGAAAACAACGCGAGAAGACGCAGGAGAAACAACGAATGACGATACGACCGCTCCGCTTTGGCATCTGGGCGCTGGTGCACGGCTCGCGCGCCGCCTATCAGGATCCCGATGAACCCTATGACGCGTCCTGGGAGCGCAATCGCGATCTGGTGCTCGCCGCCGAGCGGCTCGGCTATGCTTCAACGTTGATCGCCCAGCACACCATCAATCCGCATCAGGAGGATCTCGATCAGCTCGAAGCGTGGAGCGCCGCGGCGGCACTTGCGGCGCTGACCAGCCGGATCGAGATCATCGCTGCGATCAAGCCCTATCTCTATCATCCGGTCGTGCTGGCCAAACTTGCGCTCGGCATCGAGAACATCAGCCGCGGCCGCTTTGCCATCAATCTGGTCAACGCCTGGAATAAGCCGGAGCTCGACAAGGCCGGCATCGGATTTGCCGAGCACGACGCGCGCTACGCTTATGGTCGCGAGTGGATCACCGTGGTGTCACGTTTGATGCAGGGCGAGCGGCTGACCTACAAGGGCGAGCATTTCGACGTGCGCGATTATGCGCTGCGTCCGACGAGTCTCTATCGGCCCCGGCCGCTGATCTATGTCGGAGGCGAGTCGGAGCCGGCACGTGCGCTGGTCGCCGACCACGGTGACGTCTGGTTCATCAACGGCCAGCCGCTCGACGATGTCGCCGGCCTGATTGCCGACGTTGCGAGCCGGTCGCGGACAAGCTCGCCGCTGCGCTTCGGTCTGTCCGCGTTCATCGTTGCGCGGGAGACACAGGCCGAGGCCCAGGCGGCGTATGAGCGGTTGCTCGACCTGTCGAAGAAGGATGCACCGATCAAGGCGATCCAGAAGCAGAATACCGATCCAAAGGTCGTGATGATGCAGACCATGCAGAAATCGGCGCGGGTCGGCAGCAACGGCGGAACGGCCGCGGGGCTGGTCGGCAGCTACGACGAGGTGGCGGCCCGGATCCAAGCCTTTCATGCCGCCGGCATCGAGTTGTTCATGCTGCAGTTCCAGCCCTTCGAGGCGGAGATGGAGCGTTTTGCCAGCGAGGTCATCCCGCGCGTCCGCGCATCGACGGCGGCTACTGCCGATGACGCACCCGTGCGCCGCGGCGTACGCTGACGACGTCAGGCGCTCGCGGATCCCGCCTCGCGCTGCGCAAACCGGCTGGCCGGGCGTGGCAATCCAAGATGATCGCGCAGGGTGGTGCCGGCGTAGTCCCGGCGGAATAGTCCGCGCCGCTGCAGGATCGGCACCACGCTGTCGACGAAGACTTCCAGCCCCGTCGGCAGCACGTCCGGCATCAAGTTGAAGCCGTCGGCGGCGCCGGCCTGGAACCAAGCCTCGATATCGTCGGCTATCTGCTCCGGCGTACCGACGATGATGCGGTGGCCAACACCGCCGCCGAGCGCGCGCAGCAATTGTCGGACGGTGAGATTGCCGCGACGGGCCAGCGCCACCGTGCCTTTGAACATGGTGTGGTTCGCATTGGCCGGCAGCGGCAGATCGGGCAGGGGCTTGTCGAGATCGAGGATGGCCGGATCGACCTGCAACGTCCCAGCGAGACGCGCGAGGCTGTATTCGATCGGAACCAGGTTCCAGAGCTCATCCTGACGCCGCTTGGCTTCAGCCTCCGTGCTGCCGATGACGGTGGCGAGGCCCGGCAGGATGACGATGGAATCGCTGGCGCGGCCATAGGCGACGGCGCGCGCTCGCAGATCGCGGGCATAGGCCACGCCTTCGTCGATCGTTTGAGCCAGCGTGAACACGGCCTCGGCCTGCGCAGCCGCAAGGTCGCGGCCATCGCTGGAGCCGCCGGCCTGCACTGTCACCGGGCGTCCCTGCGGCGAGCGCGGAACGTTGAGCGGGCCGGCGACGCTGTAATGCGCGCCGCGATGCGCGATCGGATGCACCTTCGATGTGTCGACAAATCGCGCGGTCACCTTGTCGCCGACGAAGGCGTCATCCTCCCAGCTGTCCCACAGCGCATGCACGACCTCGGCGAACTCCTTGGCGCGGTCGTAGCGCGCCTTGTGCTCGAGCACGTTGGCGAGGCCGAAGTTACGGCTGGCGGTGGCGTCGGCGGTGGTCACCGCATTCCAGCCGGCGCGGCCGCCGCTGGCCAGATCCAGCGTCGCGAAGCGGCGGGCGATGTTGTAGGGCTCGTTATAGGTGGTCGACGCCGTTGCGATCAGGCCGATATGGGTCGTTGCCGCGGCGACGCTGGCTAGCACGATGGTCGGCTCCATCGACATGAAGGAGCGATAATCGATGCGATCGGTGATCGCGGGCGTATCGGCCAGGAAGATCGCATCGAGCTTGCCGCGCTCGGCGATCTGCGCCACCCGCACGTAATGGCCGACGTCGAAGCAGGCGCGCGGATCGCTTTCCGGCAATCGCCACGCCGAGGCATAGACGCCGGAATGCAGCAGGTTGACATTGAGATGGAGCTGACGGTGGGACATGGCTGCTGCCGTGGGATTGAATGATCTGCCCCACGAGATATCGCTGCCAAGCGTGCGAGGAAATCAACGGCGGCCGCTCGCCTGCAAAAAGAAATATCCGCCTCCGTTCACATCGCTGGCGCCTGATCCTGTGTCGTGGGTCCCCACAGCGGCGAAACAACCGTTGTGCGGCAACACAAACTTTCTTCGGCCGTTGGGACTGGAGAAAGCTTCGTCCAACTCTCCGCAAATATCTGAAATTGCCAGCGATGCGTGCGCGCGCAACGATGTGTCGAGACGCGATCCGCCGTCGATTCCGCCGGAGACATGACGCATGACGATGCAGCCTAACCGCGCCGAACGGGTGTCCGCGCCCACCGGATCGGTGGAGTTCGACGCCGACGTCCTGGTGCTTGGCGGCGGCCCGGCGGGGACCTGGGCTGCGGTCAGCGCCGCCGAGCGCGGCGCGCGCGTGGTGCTGGCCGACAAGGGATTTTGCGGCACGTCTGGCGCGACGGCGGCAGCCGGCACCGGCGTCTGGTATGTCGAGCCCAACCCGGCGCTGCGCGAGGCCGCGATGGCGGGCCGCGAAAAGCTCGGCGGTCATTTGCAGGATCGCCGCTGGATGGCACGCGTGCTCGACCGCACCTATGAGCAGAGCAATCGCCTGGCCGATTGGGGCTATCCCTATCCGGTCGACGACAGCGGCAAGTCGCAGCGCAACTCGCTGCAAGGGCCGGAATACATGCGCCTGATGCGCAAGCGCACCAAGCAGGCGGGCGTCACCATTCTCGATCACAGCCCTGCGCTGGAACTGCTGGCGGACGATGAAGGCGCGGTTGCCGGTGCGAGCGGCATCCGCCGGCAGAAGGACGATCGCTGGACGGTGCGCGCCAAGGCGGTCGTGATCGCGACGGGTGGCTGCGCGTTCCTCAGCAAGACGCTGGGATCGAACGTGCTGACCGGTGACGGCTATCTGATGGCCGCCGAGGTCGGGGCCGAGTTCAGCAGCATGGAATTCTCAAACCCGTATGCGATCTCGGCGGCGTTCGGCTCGGTCACCAAGACGCTGTTCTATGGCTGGGCCAGCTTCACCCATGAAGATGGCAGCATCGTTCCCGGCGCGGCGTCGAAGGGCGGACGGTCGGCGATCGCGCGCGCGCTGCTTCAGGGCCCGGTCTATGCCCGGCTCGACAAGGCCGATGATGCCGTGCAGCGGCAGATGCGGGTGTCGCAGCCAAACTTCTTCCTGCCGTTCGATCGCACCGGAATCGATCCGTTCAGGGATCGCTTCCCGGTGACCCTGCGGCTGGAAGGCACGGTCCGCGGCACCGGCGGCCTTCGCATCGTGGATGACAGCTGCGCCACCAGCGTGCCGGGCCTGTACGCGGCCGGGGATGCGGCGACGCGCGAATTGATCTGCGGCGGACTACGCCCGACAGCTCGGTGCGATTGTCCGACGGAAAGTGTCGTCATCAGGCACCATCGCCTATCGCGACCGGCCGCGGCGCCCGCTCGCACCGTCTGCGTTGGCGAAGGCGGTCCAGAATGAAGTGTTTCCATATGAGCTGAATTATTTCCGCGAAGCATCGCGGCTGCAGAGCGCTCTTCAGCGCCTCGACGCAGCCTGGCGCGATGTTTCAGAGGCGGATGCGGCCTCCAGGGCCGATCTACCGCGGGCCCGCGAAGGCGCCGCGATGCTGGCGACCGCGCGCTGGATGTACCGCAGCGCGCTGACGCGTCAGGAGAGTCGCGGCATGCACCGTCGCGACGATTTCCCCGATCAGGACGATCGCCAGCGCCATTACGTGACGACCGGCGGCCTCGACGAGGTCTGGACCTCGGTACGGCCGTATGCGGAAGCAGCCTATGCGGAGGCCGCCGAGTGATCGAGGTCGTCGACGCCGCCAGCTGCACGTCCTGCGACATCTGCGTCAACGTCTGTCCGACCAATGTGTTCGACAAGACCGACGGAGTCCCCGTCATCGCCCGCCAGAGCGATTGCCAGACCTGCTTCCTTTGCGAGCTTTACTGTCCCGAGGATGCGCTCTATGTATCGCCCTTCGCCGACGAGGCCCAGGCGATCGACCTCGTCGCGCTCCGGCAAACCGATGCGATGGGGAGCTATCGGCGGGCGGTCGGCTGGACCGACGACACCAGGGAACGCCGCGGCGACGACCGCAGCTACCTTCTGTTTGGTCATTGAGCTCAGGGCTCCGACCCCAAGCGACCAAAGCCATTCGAATTGGACGACTGAATGAACGTGCATCAATCGCTGTCGGCGGCGCAGCCCGTCGAAACGCCGCCTATCGCAACTGCTCCGACTGCGAGCGATGCCATGGTGCGGTTTGAATCCGTCTCGAAGATCTATCCCGCCTACCGCGACAAGCCGAGCGTGCAGGCGCTGGCCGGCATCGATTTCGCTATCCCGCGCGGCTCGATCACCGGCGTGATCGGCCGCTCGGGTGCCGGTAAATCGAGCCTGGTGCGGCTGATCAATGGACTGGAGAAGCCGTCGAGCGGCCGTGTCGTCGTCGACGGTCGCGACATCTCCGCGCTTGCTGGCCGCGAGTTGCGCCTGGCCCAGCGCTCGATCGGCATGATCTTCCAGCATTTCAACCTGCTGTCGTCGCGCACGGCGGCCGACAATATCGCCTTGCCGCTCGAGATCGCCGGCTGGTCGAAGGCCGACATCGCCGTTCGTGTGGAGGAGCTGCTCGCGCTCGTCGGCATCGCCGACAAGTACGACCGGTATCCATCCGAACTGTCGGGCGGCCAGAAGCAGCGCATCGGCATCGCCCGCGCGCTTGCCACGCGGCCGAACGTGCTGCTGTCCGACGAGGCGACCTCGGCGCTCGACCCGCAGACGACGCGTGCGATCCTCGACCTGCTCGCCAACATTAACCGCGAGTTGGGCGTGACGATCGTGCTGATCACCCACGAAATGTCGGTGGTCCGCCAGCTCGCCAAGGAGGTCGTGGTGATCGACGCCGGCGACATTGTCGAGCGCGGCCATGTCGCGGATATCTTTACGCATCCAAAACACCCGGTTACGCAGGCCTTCCTGTCGGAGGTCGTCGGTGACAGCGTCCCGGTATCGCTGGCGAGCCGCCTGGTGGCGCAGCCGATTGCCGGCGGGCAGGCGGTCATTCGGCTGCAGGTGCGCGGCAGCGATGCCGGCGATACGGTCGTTGCGCGGCTGGCGCGCGAGCTGTCGATCGACGTTGCGCTGCTCTCGGCGCGGATCGACGAGATCGGCGGACAGCACGTCGGCTCGCTGACGATCGGCATTCCCGGCGGCGACGTCGCGGTCAAGCGGGCCGTGACCTATCTGTCCCAACACAATCTTGCAGTGGAGCGGCTCGGCTATGTCGCCTGAACTCATCAACCTGATCATCCAGGCGACCGGCGAGAGCCTGTTCATGGTGTCGGTGGCGGCGTTGATCGCCACCTTGTTGGGGCTGCCGATCGGAATTTTTCTGGCGACCAGCCGGAAGGGCGAGCTGTTCGCGGCTCCCGCCGTCAACGGCATCCTGGGTGTGGTCGTGAATGCCACCCGCTCGACGCCGTTCATCATCCTGGTCGTTGCCATCATCCCGTTCACGCGCCTGATCGCCGGCACGTCGATCGGCTCGGGTGCGGCGATCGTGCCGCTGACGATTGCGGCGACGCCGTTCATCGCGCGCCTGGTCGAGGGCGCGATCCGCGAGGTCGACGGAGGGTTGATCGAGACGGCATCGTCGTTCGGCGCCAGCCCGCTGCAGATCGTGTTCAAGGTGCTGATCCCGGAGGCGTTGCCCGGGCTGGTGCTGGCGCTCACGCTCGCGGTCGTCAGCCTGCTCGGCTATTCCGCGATGGTCGGGGCCGTCGGGGGCGGCGGCCTCGGCGATCTCGGCATCCGCTACGGCTATCAGCGCTTCATGCCGGAGATGATGTTGGCTGTCGTCGTGGTGCTGATCGCGCTGGTTCAGACGGTGCAGACCGCCGGCGACTATCTGGCGCGCCGGGTCAATCGCCGCCTGCGCCATCGCTGAGGTGGCATCGCGAGTCGAGCGGATTGGAGCAATTTTCTCTATCAGCGCGCGATATGAGAATGGTATTTTTGGCCGAGCCTTCGCTCTGACTCCATTCTCTTTCCGCGGCGCGAATAGAAGCAGTCATCCACCATCGAAGAAACTTTGGATTCTGATTTCATTGATTTCGTGCGTGGCGTGGGTGATGACGGTGGGAACTTTACCGATTTCACGGAGACCAAGATGTCGTTTCGTTCTGTTGTGATGCTCGCGAGCGCCCTCGCTGCCTGGTCGGCGGCGGCCGCGGCCGAAACGATCAAGATCGGCGTCACGCCCGGGCCGCATGCCCAGATCCTCGAGGCGGTGAAGCCGATCGCGGCCAAGAGCGGCCTCGACATCCAGCTGATCGAATTCTCCGACTATGTCGTACCCAACGCCGCGCTCGACGCCGGTGATATCCAGGCCAACTCGTTTCAAAACCAGCCCTATCTCGACAACCAGAAGGCAGATCGCGGCTACAAGATCGAGGCGGTCGGGCTGACGGTGAACTTCCCGATCGGCGTGTATTCGAAGAAGCACAAGAGCTGGGCCGACATTCCCGATGGCGGCAAGGTGTCGATCCCGAACGATCCGACCAATGGCGGCCGTGTCCTGCTGCTGCTGCGCGACAAGGGCGCGATCAAGCTGAAGGAGGGCGTCGGCTTCAAGCCGTCGGTCATCGACATCACGGACAATCCCAAGAAGCTGAAATTCGTCGAGGTCGACGCCGCGCAGGCACCGCGCGCGCTGGACGATGTCGATGCCGCCGCGATCAACACCAACTATGCGACCCAGGCGGGCCTCGATCCGGTCAAGGATCCGATCCTGCGCGAGGATCCCAAGGGGCCTTATGTCAATCTGATCGCGGTCCGCGCCGCCGACAAGGACAAGCCCTGGGTCAAGACGCTGGTGGCCAGTTATCACACGCCGGAGGTCAAGGAGTTCGTCCTGACCAAGTTCAAGGGCGCAGTGCTGCCGAGCTGGTAGTCGCCGATCCATTGATCATGGGTTGCCAAGCTCGGGAGAGATTTTGATGCGTATCTTGATGACCGTTGTTGCCGTTGCCGCGCTGCTTGCCGGCAACGCCCGCGCCGACACGATCCGGGTGGGAGTCACGGCTGGACCCCATGCAGAGATCACCGAGGTCGTCAGGAAGGTCGCGGCCGAACGCGGCCTCGATATCAAGGTCGTGGAATTCACCGACTACGTCATTCCTAACCAGGCGCTGGCGCTCGGGGATCTCGAGGCCAATTCGTTCCAGCACGAACCCTACCTGAAGAACCAGATCTCCAAGACCGGCTGGAAGATCGTCAAGATCGCCAACACCATCGCCTCGCCGCAGGGCGTCTACTCGTTGAAATACAAGAAGCTCGCCGACCTGCCGGAAGGCGCACGGGTGGCGATCGCCAATGATCCGTCCAATGGCGCGCGCGGCCTGATGATCCTCGCGCTCCACGGCGTGATCAAGTTGAAGGACCCGAGCAACGTCGCCTCCACGATTGCCGACATCACCGACAATCCGAAGAAGCTGCGTTTCGTCGAGCTGGATGCAGCTCAGTTGCCGCGTTCGCTGCAGGACGTCGACCTGGTGTCGATCAACAACAATTATGCGGTGCAGGCCGGGCTCAATCCGGCGGCCGATGCCATCGCCCGCGAGGCGGTCGATGGCCCTTGGGTCAACATCATTGCCGTGCGCGAGCAAGACAAGGACAAGCCCTGGGTCAAGCCCCTGATCGATGCCTATCACTCCGACGAGGTGAAGGCTTTCCTCGACAAGCGTTTCAAGGGCACCTACATCGCGACCTGGTGAGCCGAATCGCCGTTGCGTGATTTTGCCGCCGTCCTATTCGGCGGCGTCGGAGCGGACTGCGCTGGAGGGCGCGTGGCGATAACCCGCGCCCGGATGCGTGCCGTGCAGGCGCGGCCCGCGTCCGGGGAACAGCTTCTCGCGCAGCGTGCCCTCGCGATATTCGGTCTTGTAGACGCCGCGCGACTGCAGCTCCGGCACGACCAGATCGACAAATGCATCGAGCGATTCCGGCGCGACCAGGCGGAACAGGTTGAAGCCGTCGATGTCGGTTTCATCAGCCCAGGCGATCAGTTCGTCCGCAACATCCTGCGGTGAGCCGATGACGAAGGGCGAGCGGGCGCCGGCACGGCTGAGGCTCGCGAGGTCGCCGACCTTGATCGGGCGATCGCTCCGCACCGTGAAATTCTCCACCATCGACTGGATTGCATTGCTTTCGACATATTGCACGGCCTGATCGGGGCGATAGTTCGAGAAGTCGATACCAGTCCAGCCGGAGAGCAGGGCGAGCTGTCCGGTCTGGTCGACATGGTCCGCATACTCCGCTAGCAGATCGTGGGCCTCCGCGCGCGTCGCGGCAACGATCACCGTCGCGCCGGCGAACAGGCGGATGTCGTAGGGATCGCGGCCGAATTCCTTCGCCGCGTCCCTGATGTCACGGACGGCGCGGGCGAGGATCGGCCTGGTCTGGCCGTTGAGGAAGATCGCCTCCGCATGCCGTGCCGCAAAGGCGCGGCCGCGTTTCGAGGTGCCGGCCTGGTACAGCAAAGGCGTCCGCTGTGGCGATGGTTCCGCGAGGTGAATGCCGTCGACCTTGTAGCGAGGTCCGTCGTGCCGGACGGGATGGATCTTCGCCGGGTCCGTGAAGATGCGCGCTGAGCGATCGCGACGAACGGCACCGTCCTCCCAGCTGCCTTCCCATAATTTATAGGTCGCTGCCAGGAAGTCCTCGGCCGCTTCGTACCGTTCATCATGCGCGCGATTTGCCGCGAGCCCCATCCCGCGCGCGCCGCTGTCGAGATAGCCGGTGACGATGTTCCAGCCGATCCGCCCGCCCGTGAGATGATCGAGCGTCGAGAAGCGGCGCGCGAATTGATAGGGGTGCTCGTAGGTGAGGTTCGAGGTGATGCCGAAACCGAGATGCTTTGTGACCAGCGCCATCGCGGAGACGAGCAAAGTGGGCTCGGCGTTCGGCAGCTGCACGGCGTGCCGCAGGGCCGTCTCCGGGCTGCTGCCATAGACGTCATAGACGCCGAAGACGTCGGCGAGAAAGATGCCGTCGAGCAGGCCGCGTTCCGCGGTCCGGGCGTAGTCGACCCAGTAATCCAGCGAATTGTAGTTGAGCGAGTTGTCGCGTGGATGCGACCACAGGCCCGCCCAGTTGTGGCTCGGCGCCATCATGTTGAAGGCGTTGAAGCGAAGTTCTCTGGGTCGGGCCATCGTCTTGTTCCGTCGCTGAGCGGTTCACGACGGTTTATCATGCGGCCGGCGGACGTTTGTTTTCTATTCGGATCGCCGACGCGCGACTTCTGCTACCACCATCCGCGATGTCGCAATGGATCATTTGCGCCGCGCTCATTTGGCTGATCTTTGCAGCAGATCGGCGGGCGAAGCGATGCGCCTGCGAGCGCGCTTTGTGAACCGGACCTGATCGGTCTGCATCGGATCTGCGCGGATCGCACATGAAACAAATCATGTGCGACCGGTGGGCCGGTCGAAAAATTCGCGACGCGGCGTCTGTTTGCGACAGCATGCTCATCGCTATTTTTCCGGACGTCTCGACAAGCACCAAAACTGCCGCGCATCATTTCGGCTTATGACGCACCAGCGCACGAAACTCAGGAGATCTGATCATGCCGGTCGAAACGAAGAATCCCGAGACGCTCGCTCTGCACGGCGGTTCTTACCGTTCGGACCCCGCGACCGGTGCCGTGGCCGTGCCGATCTACCAGACGACGTCGTTCCAGTTCGAGAATACCGATCATGCGTCCAAGCTGTTTGCGCTGGAGGCGCTCGGCCAGATCTACACCAGGATCAAGAATCCGACGGCCGATGCCTTCGAGGAGCGGTTGGCGGCGCTGGAAGGCGGCGTCGGCGCGCTCGCGGTCGCCTCGGGGCAGGCCGCATCGGCCTTTGCCATCTTCAACATCGCGCAGGCCGGTGACAACATCGTCTCCTCGACCGACCTCTACGGCGGCAGCTGGACGCTGCTGTCGCAGACACTGAAGCAGTTCGGCATCGAGGTTCGCTTCGTCGACCCGGCAGACCCGGAGAATTTCCGCCGCGCGACCGATGCCAGGACGCGCGCCTATTTCGCCGAGACGCTTCCCAACCCCAAGCTGAATGTGTTTCCGATCAGGGAGGTCGCCGATATCGGGCGCTCGCTCGGCGTGCCGCTGATTCTCGACAACACCGCGGTGCCGCTGATCGCGCGCCCGTTCGAGCACGGCGCGGCGATCGTGGTCTATTCCACGACAAAATATATCGGCGGGCACGGTACCTCGATCGGCGGCGCCATCGTCGACGGCGGCAATTTCGACTGGGCGGCCCATGCCGACCGTTTCCCGCTGCTGACGAAGCCGGACGACGCCTATCATGGTGCGATCTGGACCGAAGCCGCAAAACCCCTGGGGCCGATCGCCTACATCCTGCGTGCGCGCGTGAAGTTGCTGCGTGATCTCGGCGCGGCCATTGCCCCACAAAACGCGTTCCAGTTCATCCAGGGGCTCGAGACCCTGCCGCTGCGGTTGCGCCAGCACAATAAGAATGCGATCAAGGTCGCCGACTTCCTGGTCAGGCATCCGGCGGTCTCGCAAGTGATATTTCCGGGCCTGCAGAACGGCGAGAGCAGGCGCCGCGCCGACGCTTACCTGCAGGGCGGCTATGGCGCGCTCGTCGGCTTCGAGCTCAAGGGCGGGGTCGAGGCGGGGCGGCGCTTCATCGATGCCCTCAAACTGTTCTATCACGTCGCCAATATCGGCGATGCACGATCACTGGCGATCCACCCGGCTTCCACCACACACCAGCAACTCAGCGCGCAGGAACAACTCGCCGCTGGCGTCACGCCCGGCTACGTCCGGCTGTCGATTGGGATCGAGCATCCCGACGATATCCTGGCTGATCTCACCCAGGCGCTTGAGCAGGCCGACGCCGGCAGTGCCCGCAAGGCGGCCTGATCACGACTTTCAACACGGACGGACTTGAGACCATGAAGAGACTTTTACGTTTGGCGCAGGCGGTCGGCCTGTCGCTGGCCTTGAGCGGTGCCGCGCTGGCCGATGAACCCTTGAAGATCGCCACTAGCGCCGGGCCGGTCGGGCAACTGGCCGCCTTTGCCGCCAAACTCGCCAAGGACAAGGGCCAGGATGTCAAGATCGTCGAGCTGTCGGATTGGGTGGCGCTCAACGAAGTCGTCAACAGCGGCGACGTCGACGCCAATCTGTTTCAGCACGCGACGTATCTCGCGCTACAGAACAAGCAGCGCGGGTTCAACCTGGTGCAGGTCGACAAGGTCGGCGTGATCGCGCCGGTCGGCCTGTTCTCGAAGAAGGTCAAGTCGCTCGACGAGATCAAGTCCGGCGACAGTGTCGCGATTCCGAACGAGCCGCTCAACGGCGCGCGAGGCCTGATCCTGCTCGAGCGGGCCGGCCTGATCAAGCTGGCGCCGGGCAAGGGTTTTGCGGTGAGTCGGTTCGATATCGTCGACAATCCGAAGAAGCTGAAGATCGTCGAGCTCGATCCGGCACAGACCTATCGTTCGCTCGATGACGTCACACTCGCGCTCGTGAACATCACCTATCTGATCCCGGCCGGCGGCGATCCGAAGTCGGCCCTGATCATCGACCGTACCGTGGACGATGGCCTCGTCCTTCGTTTCACGGCGCGGCCTGACAGGAAGGACGATCCGCGCCTGAAGGCGTTCATCCAGGTGTTCAATTCGCCCGAGGTTAAGCAGTTCATCGAGCAGAAGCTGCCGGCCTTCATTCCGGCAGGCTTCAGCAGCTAAAGCATGATCCGGAAAAGTGCGAAGCGGTTTTCCGAAAAGATCGTGCTAAAACAAGAATCTCAAGCGCGATGACGATTCAACCCGATCGCATCGCGCTTTAGACCACCGGCTCCAGCCCGGCCCGATGCTCGCCCGCCGTCTCGGCGAGCCTCGCGGCGAGCGCTGCGCACTGGTTGCGAATGTCGGGGATCGCGATGATCTCCCAGAAAGCCGCGCGGGTCAGCGGGCCCACCGCGAACAGGCGCTGCGAGATCGTGCCGTCCGGGCCGATGATCGCGCAATTGCGGTCGGTCTCGATGCCGATGCAGAGCGGATCGACCCGCGCCAGGCGACGTTCGAACAAAGCGCGCACCGCCGGATTGGGTGTGGCGCGCGGGTCCTTGACGATGCCGGTGCAATCGACGACGGCGCCCACCTGCGTGCTGGCGATCCTGCCGTCGCCGCGCCGGCGATAGTGAACGCGTGCTCCATCGCCGTTCGGCGCGATGCTGGTCACCTTGGCTGCCATCAACGTGAGCTGGCCTGCGTAAATGGCCTGCGTGATGCGGGCTTCGACTTCCGGCGCCATCCGGTGGCGATGCACGTCCCACCAGGCGCGTGCGTGCTCCAGGAAGCGGCGCTTGGATGCCTGCGGCAGCTCGTGCCACAGCCGCTGGGTATAGGGGCGCAGGCCGTCGATTACGCTGCGCCAGTCGCCCCCCTCGGCCGCGTTCCGCTCGATGCGGTCCCGAAGCCAGCGGAGCAGGCCGCTGATGCCGGCGCCGAACGGAACTTCGGCCTCGTCGATGCGCTGGGCGTCGGCGCGTCGATGCGGTTTTGCCAGCAGGCCGCGCCGCGACATCGCGATGATCGGCCCCCGGTGCCCGTCGCGCAGCAGCGACAGCACGTAGTCGACCATGGTCAGTCCCGTGCCAAGCAGCAGCACGGTCGCATCGGGATCGAGCGGTGCGGACGATGGCGGCGCCCACGGATCGGCATAACCGGCGCGGCTGGCGCGCATGTCATGCCCGGTCGCGAGGACGACGGTATCGCCGGTCAATGATTGACCATCGCCGAGCGTGACCGTCACGCCGGCACGGCCGTCGCTGATGTCGACGCAGACCCCGCGCACGATCGACAGGCGCTCCACGTCTGCCGGATCGGACGTCTGTTGTTCCAGCAAGCTCGCGACATAGTCGCCATAGATGCGCCGGGGTACGAAGCAATAGGGATCCGGACACACGGGAACATCGAGCTCACGCGCGGTGAGCCAGCGCCAGAAGTGATCCGGCTGGTCCGGCAATGCGCTCATATTCGCGACGCGCACATTGAGCAGGTGATCGGGATTGCCGGTGTGATAGGCGATGCCGCGTCCGATGTCGGGCCGCTGTTCGATGAGTGTGACGCGGAGTTTGCCGGTTGGCTGATGCAGCAGCTGATACGCGAGCAGTACGCCGCTGGCGCCGCCGCCAACGATGATCACGTGTCGTCGATCGCTACGCGTCATGCCGTCGCTCCATCGATCGGCTGGCCGCACGCAATGTGCGATGCCAGGAATTCATGCCTTCGAACGCACGTCGCAGCGTCAGGATCGGTGATGGAGCGCCGACGCCAAAGCCGGGGGGAGCAGCGCCGAATTCGGCGCTGTCGATACAAGGAGAGCAGTTAGCCGTGCGGACCGAACAGGAATATCTCGTAGAGGTCTTCGCGTCCCGTGGCGCCTACCTTGGCACCATCAGGTCGCGCAAACGTCCGGCACCACGCCTGGAACCGCCGAGCCGTTCGATCGAGAGCATGAAGCCAGGAAGATGCCCGCCGCATAGAAGCTCCTTCGCACTACCGTTCGTGCGAACGATATCATGGCTTGGCGTTGCTTGAGAGCGAATGTCGGCGCTGATCATAACTTTGAAACCGGTGACGCGTGTTGATGCGTTTCACGAGGCAGCATTTCCCCCAGCGGGCGCCGTACGAAAAGGTCTTTCCTCGCAGGTTGTGTCAAGGCGGCGACGTATTGCGCGCGGTCCGCAGTTCTTGGCGGACTTTCAAGACCCCAACATATCAATCGCCAACCTGCGATTTCCTCCAGATTGCTTACGCATTCGGATGAGACAGAACGAGGGTTGCAATGCTGGCTCGCATATTCCACTTGCGTCATACTTGCGATGGAGCCGAGGCATAGATTTGCAGTTCGTGCCAGCGAAGTCGCAGCATCGATCGTAACTCTGTTGACGCGGATACGTGGGACCATCACCGTGCGACGAATGCCCATTTTTCGTCGGATAAGCCCAGTGGTGCGACCAGTAAGTCATTGATTGTTCTCAACTCGGGGCTGTCTCTTAATCAGCGGGTCCCAGGTTCGAGCCCTGGTGCGCCCACCACCCCCTAAGAGATTGGCCCGAAAGGGCTTTTTATTTGCTTCGGTCGAACAAGCCGGGGTCTCGTGCGACGCTTTTGGTGGTCGTACGCCGTGCGACAAGTTGGATAATTTGGGAGTGTTGTTCGTCGGGCGCGGGCAATCGCCGATTTCCAACCCCGCGTGTTCACGGATGACCCAGTGCCGAAGCGCTGGGCTCGTTCTCCGAATGCAACACAGCACGCGAGACCGGCGGCGCGCTGCGCGACTTGGTTTCAGCTGCGGGCTTAAGGCCGGAGCTCGTGCGCCGCTAAAGCACACCTCGCGGTCTCGTTCAGCCTTTCATGCCGTCCTTCCGCACCTGCAATTCAAGCATGTCGATGCCGGAATCGGCGCGAGCCGCATTGCAAGCGCGGTAGTGCTTCACGATGGTCTGCGCGGTTCGGTATGAATGCCCAGTGATGTCGCAGATCGTCAGCAAGTCGCAGCCAGCACGATCGAGAAGCATGACGCAGGTATCGCGCAGGTCCTGGACATGCTTTTGGTCGAGTTCGCCGGCGCCGTTGACGAACATGAGCGACGGGCACGGCTTCAGAAACCACGCCGTGTCATCGCTATTGCTGTCGCGCGTTGCCTGCGCATCCAAGCATTCCGCCAGTGCTCGCGCGCGCTGATCGACCGCGCGTGCGCGCTGCGCCTTGTTCCCTTCATCGAGGGGGAAGGGTGCGAATAGCCATTCGACGTTTCTGGTCAGTTCGCTGGCCAGTCGCTCCGAACGAACGATCGCTTGGTGCACGGTATCGTGTGCAAGAATGCCGAATAAGGCAACCGCGCGCGCCGTCGACACCCGATGGCGATAGGTGCTCCCTCATGTGGCTCGCCATTGTCCTCGAAGAGTTCGGGCGGCACCGCATCAAGTTGAAGCCGAAGCTTGAGCGCCTTCACCCGCGCCGCGTGCTCGCGATGATCCGCCATCTCGATATGGCGCTGATTGTGGTGATCGATCTGTCCGAGAAGTCGAAGGCACCGGAATATGGCCTGATCAACAGGACGGTTTGGCGAGCACTGCTGAGTGTCGGCGCCGTGGGGGACGTTTGTGGCCACTATCTCGATGCGGAAGCACATGTGATCGACCATGAGCTTGCCGCGTGCGTGGTCAATCCGCCCATTAAAGATCCCGGAAAAGTGCGAAGCGGTTTTCCGAAAAGATCATGCTCAAACAAGGACCTAACGCGATGGCGATTTAACCTAATCGCATCGCGCTTTAGTCATCTGTCGATGCGCAGATTGCTCCCCGGCCGGTACGAGATTGATCGCACGTCTCCCGTGGTCGGTGGGCGGATTCTCGCTTTTCTCAAGCACATGAGCAGTCGCGTTGCGCTGCAATAGCCGGCTCGCTGGCACGAAAAATGCTGAGCCGCCTCGGCTAAGGCGAGCGCGAGGTTCGCTGGGTGTACGGAGGAGAACATGAAGGCGCAAGTGTTGAGAACCTATGATGAGAAGCTCGCCAACGACCGCTGGGTCAGCGAAGAAAACATGCCGGATCCAAAGCTGGCGAAATCTACTGATGTCATTGTCCGCATTGGCGGAGCCGGCGTATGCAGGACCGACCTTCATATCATCGAGGGCGTATGGAAGCCGCATATGGATCCGACCGGCGACAAGTTGCTTCCGATCATCATGGGGCATGAGAATGCGGGCTGGGTCGAAGAGATTGGCAAGGAGGTCGAGGGACTGAAGAAGGGCGATCCCGTCATCGTTCACCCGAAGATCACCGGCGGGACCTGTCTTGCCTGCCGCCGTGGCTTCGACATGCACGGTCCAGGCACGTTTCCAGGCCTCGATTGCAACGGCGGTTATGCCGAATTCCTCTGCACCTCGGAACGCAACATCGTGCCACTGCCGCGGACGCTTGCGCCAAAGGAGGTGGCGCCTTACGCGGATGCGGGACTTACGGCCTATCGCGCGGTCAAAAAAGCCACGCGTCATCTTTTGCCGGGCGAATTCTGCGTCGTTGTCGGTGCGGGTGGACTGGGCCACATTGCAATCCAGTGCCTCAAGGCAATGTGTGCGGCGGACGTTATCGTTGTCGACAAGTCCGAAGCGTCGCTGAAGCTGGCCGAAAAGTCGGGCGCCGATCACCTGGTGAAGGCTGACGGCGATGAAGTGCAGGCCGTTCTCGCCCTGACGGCCGGCAACGGCGCAGAGGCGGTGATCGATTTCGTTGGTGAGAAAGGCACGACAGCCAAGGGTTTGGCGATGACCCGACCGATGGGCAGCTATTATGTCGTCGGCTACGGCGAGGATATCCGCGTTCCGACCGTTGACATGGTCATTACCGAGAAAAACATCATCGGCAACCTGGTCGGTACATGGGCAGAGTTGACGGAATTGATGGCGCTCGCAGATCGAGGATTGGTTGAACTCGCGACCGCCGAATATCGTCTCGCCGACGCCAACAAGGCGCTGCATGATCTCAACGCCGGCAAGATCCATGGACGTGCAGTTTTGATTCCTTGAGACGAAGCGCGTCATCCATCGCGAGTATTCGCTCGCGATGGATTTCCGTGCATCTCGATCATGGTGCAGCGCAAACGCCTGTGGAAGAAGCGCAACGGCAGGTCGCCGCGAGTCTCAATTTGCATCTTTGTCGCAATTTGCGTCGCGAACGCTCTCAAGTCGAGGTTCGCGGTCGCTCGCCGGCGCGGTCGTTCGCGAAGCGGTCGAAAGAAATTCAGGGCTATCTGGCATGGCCGTTGCAAATATCGTTGCGGGCAGTTCCGGCGAAGCACGCGCGGACTGGTCGCCGATTGCCGAGCGGCAGCGCATGTCTTCGCATCGAGGGGCGCCATATGAGGTTCATCCTGGTCAATGGCCGCACGCTGTCCCGAAGGACATTCTGCATGCTTTGCAGCAGGCCGATCGGCGCGAGCTATCTGAAGGAACTTAGGACCGGGCTGCCGTTCTGCGGTCACGATTGTTACGCGCTTTATTGCGACCGCTGGGTCACGCGCGTGAGCCACCCGACGTGCTCTACCGTTGCGCCAAATCCCCGGTCGTCCGCGCGAGCAAAAGCGAGTTGCCAGCTTGGTCCACCAAGCGTCGCGGACAAGAAGCCGGTTCGTCGCCCAGTGAAACCGGGTGATCCCTCTTGATCCTGTGAGGCTCCGAACACCGGCGCCGCATCCGACATGCATTCCGCTGCGGGTCGAACGGTTTCACGCGCGACACCGGTCGATCGCGGCCGGCCGCAAGTCGCGGCGATCGATGCCCGGCAAAGCGTGCCGGTGTAACCGCGCCTTTCTTTTGCAGTGCAAATATTGCTGCGCTCACCGACTGACACGCTGCGCGCGAATCTCATTCTGCAATTTCAGTCGCAAGCTGCGTCGCGTTCAGCCGCAGCCAGGTGGGTGTGATCCCGCCGTCGACGCTCGTTTGAGCATCAAGCCGGTCGGAAATGACCCGGCGAACTCTTCGGACGAGCTGGCACGCCCATTGCAAAGCTCCTGACCACATAACAACGCCGACTGCTCCAGCTGGGGCGAGCCGCGAGAAGAACGAGGGAAGGGGATGTTTGGCCGAGGGCGCATCATGTGCGGGATGAAACATTACGATCGTTGGAATGCAGTTCCGATCGGTCCTGATCACCCTTGCAGTGCACCACAGGCATCTCCGAAACCCTTGCCGATATCAAGCGTCCGGCCGTGCGAACGGCCGCGAGGTGGCCCGTAACGCACGGGTAGGCGACGCCCGGTCCATGGAGTCCGGGCAAGCGGAATATCGATGTGGTTTCTGACCCGATCAGGAGGAAAGACTAGATGTCTGGTACGCTAACGCTCAACAAGATCACCGCCCAGCGCGGCATTTCCGTGGGCGAGGCTGCAAAGAAGATTGCAGATCTCGGGTGGAATCCCTCCTACGTCCAGGAGGCGATGACCTTCCCCACCGACTACAAGATCACAAAGGCGCCGAAGGATCCAATGAAGCAGGTCCTTCGTTCCTATTTCCCGATGCAGGAGGAAAAGGACAACCGCGTTTACGGCGCGCTCGACGCCGCGTTGCGCGGCGACATGTTCCGCAACGTCGAGCCGCGCTGGGTCGAGTGGATGAAGCTGTTCCTGGCGATCATCCCGTTCCCGGAAATCTCGGCGGCGCGTTCGATGGCCATGGTCGGCCGCCTGGCTCCGGGTGAGGATCTCCGCACCGGCTTCACGATGCAGATGGTCGACGAATTCCGTCACTCGACGATCCAGATGAATCTCAAGAAGTGGTACATGGAGAACTACATCGACCCGGCCGGGTTCGACATCACCGAGGAGGCGTTCGGCAAGTGCTACGCCACCACGATCGGCCGTCAGTTCGGTGAGGGCTTCCTCACGGGCGATGCGATCACTGCGGCGAATATCTACCTGACCGTGGTTGCCGAGACCGCGTTCACCAACACGCTGTTCGTCGCGATGCCGTCGGAAGCCGCCCGCAACGGCGACTACGCGCTGCCGACCGTGTTCCTCTCGGTTCAGTCGGACGAGAGCCGCCATATCGGCAACGGCCACTCGTTGCTGATGTCGATGCTGAAGGAGCCCGAGAATCACCTGCTGCTCGAGCGCGACCTGCGCTACGCCTTCTGGCAGAATCACGCCATCGTCGACGCGGCGATAGGAACGTTTATCGAGTACGGCACCACGAACCGTGACAAGAACAAGGAGTCCTACGCGGAGATGTGGCACCGCTGGATCTTCGAGGACTACTATCGGACCTACATGCTGCCGCTCGAGAAATACGGCATCAAGATCCACCATGACGACGTCCAGCTCGCCTGGAAGCGCCTGACCGACAAGAAGTACGTGCACAAGGTCGGACAGTTCTTCGCCGTCGGCTGGTCGGCGAACTTCTGGCGCATCGAGGCCCAGACCGAGAAAGACTTCGAGTGGTTCGAGCACAAGTATCCGGGCTGGTATGCCGAGTTCGGCAACTTCTGGAAATGGTACGAGAAGCTGTCGCATCGCGGCCAGACCAACATCCTCTTCAACGGCGATGTCGGTTACGTCTATCCGCATCGTTGCTGGTCGTGCCTGGTGCCCTGCCTGATCCGTGAGGACATCGTCACGGACGAGATCGACGGCAAGCTCCACACCTTCGCCCACGAACTCGATCGCTGGACGGCGGTCAATGCCTTCGCCGGCGAATACCAGGGTCGTCCGACCCCGGCGATGGGACGGTTCAGCGGCCGTCGCGAGTGGGAAAGCGTCTACCACAATGTGGATATGGCCGACGCCATCAAGGATCTCGGCTTCGTCCGCACCGACGGCAAGACCTTGGTGGCGCAGCCGCATCTGCGCTTCGACGCGAAGGAGATGTGGACGCTCGACGATGTCCGCGGCCACATCCTCAAGAGCCCGCTGGAGACGCTGCGGGCGATGAGCCCGGCGGATCGCGAAGCGCATCTGGCCGAGTATCGCAAGGGGTTCACCATCAATCCCTGCAACTGAGCCCAACGGAAGGAGCCGGCTCGCGCCGGCTCCTTCCCGATCATCAATCTCCGGAAGATACGCCAGCCTTGGCTTGAGGAGGCCCATATGGGCGCGCCCGCTAATGTCGTTCGCCTGCAGCCAGTAGGCGTAGAATTCGAGGTGGAGGAGAACGAAACCGTTCTCGACGCCGCATTCCGCCAGGGCATCGCGCTGCCGCATGGATGCAAGGAGGGACAGTGCTCGGCGTGCAAATGCGTTCTTACCGGAGGCGAAGTCGAACTCAAGAAATACTCGACCTTCGCCCTCAACGAGATCGAGCGAGGCCAGGACTACATCCTGCTGTGCCGGACCCTGGCCTATTCGGATCTCGAGGTGGAGCTGCTCAACTATGACGAGGAGCTGCTGTCGAAATCGATCCCGGTCAAGAACTTCACCGGCACGGTCACAAGCGTCTCGGCACTGACCCATGACATCCGGCATCTCGAGATCTCGCTGGAGCAACCTCTGAAGTTCTGGGCGGGTCAATATGCCGACATCACGCTCCCGGGGGCAGAGACGATTACGCGCTCGTTTTCCATGGCAAATTCGCCGGTCGAGGGCCAAAAGCTCGCATTCATCATCAAAAAGTATCCGAACGGACGCTTCTCCTCCCGACTCGACGGAGATCTCGCCATCGGAACCACAGTCGGGATCAAGGGACCTTACGGGACCTGCTTCCGGCGAGAAGGCCGAACCGGAGCGGTGATCCTGGTCGGTGGCGGATCAGGAATGTCGCCGCTGTGGTCGATCCTGCACGATCAGCTCGGCTCCGGCGAGGTGCGTCCGGTGCACTTCTTCTACGGCGCCCGGACGCGGAACGACCTGTTCTATCTCGATCGCTTTGCGGAGCTCGCGGCCGAGCATCCGGAATTCAACTTCATTCCGGTGCTCTCCCACGCGGCCGACGACACCGCCTGGGACGGGGCAAAGGGTTTCGTGCACGAAGCGGTCGAAGCACATCTTCGCGATGCGGCGTACGGCGAAGACGTCGACGTCTATGCCTGCGGACCGTCGCCGATGATCGAAGCGCTGACGCCGGTGCTGCATATGAACGACGTCGCCTCAGACCGCATCTTCTTCGACAAGTTCACGCCAGCAAGCAACTGAGAGCCCAACAGCCCGAGCCTTTCCAGGAGTTCCAAGTGCCGATCCAGCCAACTGCAAAGCCAGCAATGGGAGGAATAAGACCATGACTGCCGTTCCAAATGTTTCAGTGGGATCCGGCGCAGCAGGTGCTGCGATATTTCCGGACTCGGACAGCCGCAGATACCGGTATTTCGAGCCGCGCGCCAAGCGGGCCACGCACTATGAGGACGTGACCGTCGACGTGCAGCCCGATCCGGAACGCTATCTGTTGCAGAACTGGATCATCGCCTTCCCCAACGGGAAGGGAGCCTATTACAAGGACGCCACCGCGGCGCTGAGCTCGAACTGGCATGCGTTCCGTGCTCCCGACCAGGAGTGGGAGCGGACCCACTATCAGCGCCAGTCCAAGATCGAAGGCATGGTTCAATCGGTGATCGCCAACGGCCGCAAGTCCGGGGCGCCGAAGGCATTCGACAAGTCGTGGGTCAAGATCCTGCAGACCCACCTTGGTGCGTGGAAGCACGCCGAGTTCGGCCTCGGTACGTCGCTGATGCAGGCGCAGCGCTACGGCTACACCCAGATGATCAACAACGCGACGCTGACGAACTCGTCGTACAAGCTACGCCTTGCGCAGGACATCACGTTGTATCTCGCCGAGATCGGCATGGACATCCCGGGTTTCGACGACAACGCGGGCAAGCACGCCTGGCTCGAGGACAAGGGCTGGCAGGGCACAAGGGAAGCGATCGAAGCGATCATGGGATCGGGCGACTATCTCGAGCAGTACTTCGCCACCAATATCGTGTTCGAGCCGCTGGTCGGCGAATTGTTCCGCAGCAAATTCCTGATGCAGGTGGCTTCGCCGAACGGCGACTTCATCACACCGTCGGTCATATCGGCGGCAGAGGCCGACTACGAGCGCAATCTCGCGAACGCGATCGACCTGATGCATCTGCTCGTAACAGACAACGAGCACGCGGCCCACAACAAGAAGCTGTTCCAGGGCTGGGTGACCAAGCATGTGGCGCTCGCCAACAAGGCGGCGGCAGGCTTGCAGCCGATCTGGTCGCAGCCGCACTCGAAGCCGGTGCAGTACGCCGACGCCCGCGCGCAGTCGGTCGAACGCATCAAGAAGATTCTCGGCGAGCTCGGTCTCGTCCTTCCCAAGGAGTAGATTGCAATGTCCGTTGCTTCCAGAAGTGCGACCAATCAGAACATTTTTCAGAAGATGGGTGACCTCGTCTTCAAGCAGACGATCTCGCATCAGTGCGGGGTGACCATGAACGACAGCGTGGAAGCCCGCGCGATCGCCGAGTTCATGGGCAAGAAGCCCGGCGTCATCGTGACCTATCAGCCGGCTCTGATCCGCATCGACGGCGAGGGCAAGCTGGTCTTCAAGATGGACGAGATCAGCGAGATTCTCGGCAAGGACATGACCGCCGAGATCTTCGAAGTGAATACCTCGACCCATTACGGGCGGATGGTGCGCATCGACGACAATACGGTGACGCTGTTCGGCAACATGGACGAGGTGCTCGAATTCATCGAGTGAGGCGACCTGACGCAGTGGAGCCGCGTTGAGGCGGCTCCACGACCTCTCAGGAGTGCTTTCGCGCAGGCGCGGCGCGTCGATTGATCGAACAAAGCCAACAAGGACGCTTGGAGACCATCATGTTCATAACTCCCACCGGCGAGGAAGTTTTCGTTGTCGACGGTCATACCCACTTCTGGGACGGCAGTCCGGCCAATCAGCTCAATATTCACGGTAAGCAGTTCATCGATTGCTTCTACGCCTACCACAGCTCGCTCAGTCCGAAGGACAAGCTCTGGCCCAAGGACCAGTTCGAGAAATACAGTGCCGAGCAGATGTACCGGGATCTCTTTGTCGATGGACCCGACGACATGGCGATCGTGCAGTCGACCTATCTGACCGAATTTTACAAGAACGGCTTCAACACGATCGACCGCAATGCCGAGATGGCGAAGAAATACAAGGATCGCTTCATCGTGAACGGCGCCTTCGATCCGCGCGATGGCGAGCGGGCGCTCGAATACATTCACTACATGAAGGAGACGTTCGGCATCAAGGGCGTCAAGCTCTACACGGCCGAGTGGAAGGGAGACTCGCGCGGCTGGAAGCTGACTGACCCCAACGCCTATCGCTGCTTCGAGCTCTGCGCGAAGCTCGGTATTAGCAACATCCACGTCCACAAGGGGCCGACCATCATTCCGCTGGACAAGGACGCATTCGATGTTCATGACGTCGATCACGCGGCGACCGACTTCCAGGGCCTGAACTTCATCATCGAGCATTGCGGCCTGCCCAGGCTCGACGATTTCTGCTGGATCGCCGTGCAGGAGACCAACGTCTTTGGCGGTCTTGCGGTGGCGCTGCCTTTCATCCATGGGCGTCCGCGGTACTTCGCCGAAGTGATCAGCGAATTGCTGTTCTGGGTGGGCGAGGACAAGCTGCTTTTCGGCAGCGACTACGCGATCTGGACGCCGCGCTGGCTGGTGGAGAAGTTCTGGAACTTCGAGCTGCCCGAGGACCTGAAGCAGGAGCACGGGGTCGATCTGACGCCGCAGGCGAAGAAGAAGATCCTGGGTCTCAATGCCGCCCGTCTGTACGGCGTGGACGTCGAAGCCCAGAAAGCCAAGCTGGCGAAAGCGCCGCACCCGATCGCAGCGGGCTGACGACACATGGGCACGCCGCTCTTGGAGCATGACCGGAAGGCCGGCGAGGTATGGAAATGCCTCGCGTCGGTGACCGACCCCGAACTCGACGAGGCCGTGACCGAACTCGGATTCATCGAGCACGTGACAGTCGATGATAACGATGGAGTCGACATCGTCTTCCGGTTGCCGACTTACTGGTGTTCGGCGAACTTCGCATTTCTCATGGCCGACGACATGCGCAAGGCGGTGTCGTCGCTGCCGTGGGTTCGCGAGGCACGGCCGCGGCTTCGCGATCATATGGTCGCCGAGGAGATCAACCGGGGTGTCCGCGAGGGCAAGCCGTTCGGTGAGGCGCTCAGGGATTTTGCACCCGGCGGATCGCTCGATGAGCTGCGGGAGAAATTCCACCGCAAGGCGTTCGAACGGCGCCAGGAGTTCATGATACTTGCGTTGCGTGGCGTCGGTTTTGAGGATCCGGCGATCTGCCGGATGGATCTGCGCAGCTTCGACGACATCGATTTCCATGCGGAGGAAGTTGCACGGCAGAAGGCCCGGTACCGGCAAATTTTGGCTGAGCGGGATCTGGGCGCTCTCCCCGGTGATCGTGCGTTCGTTACTTACGAAGGGCGTCCCATCAGGCCGCACGAAATGACGTCATATTTGCAGCGGTTGCGCGGCGTGCGGATCAATATGGAGTTTAACAGCGCGCTGTGTCGGGGGCTGCTGGCCGCCCGCAACGGCGAGCCCGATGTGGACAAGGCCGGAGGCGCGTCCCACGCCGCGTGCGCGGCCTGCGGCAGCGGCTGTGCCGGACAGCCTGTCGCCTTGCCGGTCGTGAGCGCGGAGAAGCATAGCATTGTGCCCTCGTAAGGCCACCCTGCGACCGCGAGAGCCAACAGCCGGAGCGGTCAGCAAGTCCGCCCAACGAAACGAGACAGGATTGTCTGGGGAGTGAAGCCAATGCCGAAGGTTCTGTTGCATGACATCGAAGCCCGCCGCGCTCTTGCGCGGGGCGTCCAGAAGCTCGCCGCTGCGGTCGAAACCACGCTCGGCCCCAAGGGGATGAACGCGATGGTCGATCGGCCGATCGGTACGCCGATCGTGTCCCGCGACGGCGTTACCATCGCCTCCGAAATCGAGTTGCCGGATCGTTTCGAAAACATGGGCGCGCAGGTTGTCCGTGAGGTCTCGATGCAGACCAACGAAGTCGCCGGCGACGGCACGACGACGGCGATGGTGCTCGCAAATGGTCTGATCCAGGGCGGCGTCGCGGCCCTCGAACGCGGCGCCAAGGCCGTGGATCTCTGCAAGGGTATCGATCGCGCCGTCGAGGTCGTCGTCGAGATCCTGAAGGGTTCGGCAGTCGCGGTATCGGATCGCAAGACGCTGCAGGCTGTGGCGACGATTGCATCCACTGACGCCCATCTGGGTGGTCTGATTGCCGAGGCAGTGGAGCGGGTCGGCAAGGACGGTATCATCAGTTCCGACTATGGCCTGACGACGAAGACGACGCTCGAGGTCGTGGAAGGCATGTCCTTCGACCGCGGCTACATCTCCCACCATATGGTGACGGATGTCGAGAAGATGGAGGTGGCGCTCGATCAACCCTACATCCTTCTGACCGACCTGAAGATCAAGGCGCCGGGCGAGCTGTCCGCGATACGCGCTTTGGTCGCCCCCAGCGGACGGCCGCTTGTCATCGTCGCCGAGGAGATCGCGCCGGAGGTCGTGCCTACACTGCTTGGCGACGGCAATCGCGGCAAGGTCCTGGTGGTCAATCCGCCGGACTATGGCCATTGGCGCAAGGCGATGATGGACGATCTCGCCATCGTTACCGGTGGACGCGTGATTGCCCGCGAACTCGGCGGCAGGCTGGAGGAGGCGGGGCTCGCCGATCTCGGGACGGCGCGCCAGGTGCGGGCCAGTGCGCACGAGACGGTGGTCATACGCGGTGGCGGTGACAACGCGGCGATCGCCGCGCGGCGCCAGCAGGTCGCCAAGCAGCACGAGCTGGCACCGCCGAACATCGAACAGGACAAGCTCAAGGAGCGGTTGGCGAAGCTTTCAGGCGGCACTGCCGTGATCTTCGCGGGCGGCGTCACACCGGTCGAGCAAAAGCGCACGATCCAGCTGATCGACGATGCGTTGAGCGCCGCACGGGCCGCCGCCGAGGAAGGCATCGTGCCCGGTGGCGGCACCGCATTGGCGCAGTGTGCGCCGATCGTCGCGCGTGCCCTTGGCAACATCAATGGAGACCTCGGTGAGGGCATCAAGCTGGTGCGCGAGACCCTGTCCCGTCCTGCTGCTTTCATTGCCCGGAACGCGGGCCATGATGCGGACAGGGTTGTCGCCGAGTTGCAGGGCGCGCCGGCGGGCGTCGGATTCGATGCAGCGAACGGTCAGTTCATCAACATGGTCTCCGCCGGCATCGTTGACCCGGTTCGGGTGACTTACACGGCCCTGCGCAATGCGGCGTCGGTCGCCACGCTGGTGCTGACGACCAACACGCTGGTCGCCGATGCGCCGGATTACATCGATCCAACACAGGGACCGGCGCTGGGGGGGGGCGCAGAGAAACTTGGACGGGCATGAGGCATCCGCACGCGGGTCGCGTTCCGCCGCGTCGTTCGGGGATTGGGAAAATTGCGGATGGATGTTCCGCGGCACCAACCGGCTGATACGAGAGAGAAGTTATGGCGAAGTACATTGCGGAGTTTATCGGTGCGGCTGCGCCTTGAGGGAGCCGGGTGACGTACCAAAGGGTGACGACGTCGTAGGCGTCGAGCAAACGATTGGACGGTGACAACGATCGAGAACGAGCTACAATCTTGCAGACTTCGATGTGCTGCAGAAGGCGCTTGCAACAAGCCTTCACAGTCATCGGAGCGGGCGGAGGAGGAAACAACGTGGTCTATATCATCTCCAAACGGGACGGTCCGCACCGAGAGCAGGTGGCGGCAAAGGACTTCATTCAAAAGAACCGCAGCAAGATCGATGCGGTCGCCAATCATCTGACCGGCGGACGCTGGCAGCAGTTGCGCAATCCCAAGCCTCCACCTGAGCCCCAGCCATCCGGAAAACTCTGGTCCACACCGTCGGCGCCGCCGAAAGAAGCTGAGCCCTATGTGCGGATCAGCCTCAACGGCCGTGTCGTGATCGCCGATCTCGCCTCGGGCCGGCAGCTGCACTTCATCGGTGAGCTGAAGGGCAAAGGCCTATCGCGATGCCTCGCTTTGGCGACGCGCGAGAACGGGATGTTCGAGCCGATGGACGAGGGCATGTACAAGGTCCTTGCTGATCTCGAGGGAGCGAGCGTATCCGGCGAGGCTGACGAGGAGCGACTGGAACAGATCATCGCAGGCCGCCTCGGGTTGAACGCGATCGCCAAGAGCGTCGAGTGATCGCGTCGAATGATCGCCGAGGGTCGGGCCTGCCGGGATGACGATCCCGGCCAGGTCTGCTCGGTCGTTTCTGCCCATCGGGTGTGCTGTTTGCCAACGTGAGTATGGTGCTCCAATGCTGACGGAAACGTTCATGGCCAAGCCGCCAATTTCCCTGGAAGGCTACAAAGCCCCGGACGCCACGGAAGGGGAACAAGGGCGGCCGTATGATGAGAGCGAAACGAACAGAGCGTGGGAAGACTTTCTGACGTTCGGAGACCTCAGGCGCAAGAATGCGCCGGTGCGGGGAATCATCGAGGCCTCCTGGCAGCGTAGTGTCGAGTCCGGAGTCAATGCGCGTGGCAAGGGCAGCAATCTGGTCGCTTCGCCGGACGATCTGTATGAGTTGCGTCTGAAGAATGATGACCTGCTCGGTTCGAGCGCCGAGACCTTCCGCCGCGTGGCGGCGGTGCTTGGCGACGCGGCCACGATGTTGATCATCACCGACAAGAACGCCGTCGTGCTGGAAGTCGGCGGCGATCAACGGACGATCGATGCAGGACACGATATTCGCCTCGAAGTCGGCGCGGCTTGGAGCGAGACGATAACCGGCACCAACGGCATCGGTACTGCGCTCGTCACAGGAAGGCCGGTGCATGTCCATGCCGCCGAGCACTTCTCCGAGGGCATCAAGGCATGGACCTGTGTCGGGAGCCCGATTCGCAGCCCGATCGACGGCAGCATCATCGGCATCGTGGATTTCTCCGGACCGCAGGCGATCTTTCACCGGCACAACGTCGCGCTGGCGGTCGTCACGGCCAACCACATCGAGCTGGCGCTCTCGGAAAAGATTCGCATCGAGCGAATGCGGCTTCTCGAAGCGAGCATCTCGCGTATGCCGGGAATGAACAGTGCTGATGGCGTCGTCATTCTCGATCGGTTCGGCAGGGTCGTTCATCACAACGAGATGGCGTCGAATCGCTTGCGGCGGATTGCGCAGTCGCAGGACTTGAGTATCGGAATCCAGCTGCTTCCAAGCAACGAAGGTGTCCTGGCCGCGGACCTCGCCAGGGGGCTGCCGGAGGGATTGCGCGAGCAACAGATCGAGCCGCTGGTGATCGACGGTGCCGTGAAGGGCGCGATGCTGGTGCTTGCGTCGAAGCCGCGTGTAAATCTGACCGGATCCCGGATGGCGCCGACGGCCTCCGCGGCACTCTTGTCCGCCAAGGAGGCGGTGATCGGCTGCAGTGAAGTCCTGCTTCAGGCGGTCGAGAAGGTCGAGCGAGCTGCACTCGGACGGTCGGCGATCCTGCTGGAAGGCGAGACCGGGGTCGGCAAGGAACTTTTCGCTCGTCTTGTTCACGCGGCCGGTCAAAAGACCGGCAAGGAACCCTTCGTTGCCTTCAATTGCGGTGCGGTTTCCAAGGAGCTTCTCGGTGGCGAGCTGTTCGGCCATGCTCCCGGCGCCTTCACCGGTGCCACGCGTGAAGGGAAGCCTGGACGATTTGAACTGGCCCACGGCGGCGTGCTGAGCCTCGACGAGATTGGCGAACTGCCGCTGGATCTCCAGCCGTATCTGCTCCGCGTGCTTGAGGAGCGGGCCGTGTACCGGCTCGGCGACAGCAAACCGCGTCCGGTTGACGTCCGGCTTGTCGCATCGACCAATCGGAATTTGAAGCAGGAGGTAGCGGAAGGACGGTTCCGCAAGGACCTGTATTTCAGGGTTGGTGTCGTCAAGATCACGATCCCGCCGCTGCGCGATCGTACCGGCGACGTCGAGATATTGATCGATCACTTCAGTCGACACTTCGCGACAACTTACAGCACCCAACCGCCTCGTTTCGAGGCCGCCACGATGGAATTGCTGCGGCACTATTCGTGGCCGGGCAACGTTCGAGAATTGCGCAATCTCATCGAGCACCTGGTCTTGATGACGCTCACCGGCATCGTGACACCGAGGGACTTGCCGGAGGATTTCCTGGAAGTGGCCGTCCCGTCGCATGCAGTGTCACAGCCTACGGATCATCGGCCAACATCGGATAGCGGAGAGATAGCGCGGTTCGACGAGATGGAGCGTCGTGCCATCGAGAGGGCCGTCGCGAACGCCGGCGGAAATATTGCAGCCGCCGCCGAAAAGCTCGGGCTTTCGCGCGCCACGCTGTATCGCAAACTCCACCAATATCGCTCCCGGACCTGAGGACAGGATCAGGCATGGCGAATGTCTGGAATGAGCCGAGGGGGGAAGAAGGGCCGTCCGCCGCAGCGACGCTGGCGACGCAGCTGCTAGAGCGCGCTGATCGTGACGTCACCTTCATGGTGCATCTGGTCGGCGAAAGCCGCGATTTGCTGACCAGACATTTCGTAGGCTTCATCGAGACCGAGCTCGCAAGGCGAGGCATCAACTATGGTGCCCATCCGCTGTTGCGTCCTTTCATCGAAATGCATGCGCGCGAGCTGACGGACTTCGTGTTGCAGGGCATCGGGCTGCGGCATCAGTTCGGCCTGCAGGCCCTGGAGACCATGGCCGGCGATCCGGCGCGGCTGCTGCGGGTCGATCTGTGGGATTCGCTGCAATCCCACATCAGCGATGGGCAACAGCACTTCGTATCCGATGTCGGTGGCCTGCAGCGTATCCTGGTCCAGATCGAGGCTGATGCATGAGTGACGCCGGCTCGACCATTGTCGAGATGTTGAACCTGCGTCTGCAGGTTGTTCAGCAGATATCGGCAGTCCAGTCGCGCAATTTGCACAATCGTCAGCTTGGCGGCGGTGCCGAATTCGAGCTTCACCGGATCGAGCAGGAGATTGCGGCGACCGGCAACGCGCAAGCGGTCGCCGGCGCACTTGAGGACGCACGCGAGCGCTTGCAGAAAGCAAATGCCGAAATGGCGGCCTGCGATGCGCTGTGCGCCGAGCTGGAGGGACGTCTTGAGGAACTGGACAGGTGCATTGCCGCCAGCAGGTAAGTTGATCGTAACGTGAGGCGACCGATGGACATGATCGAAGCAGAGACCGCCACGCTCTACGAACTGCTTGGGCGGCATTGGACGGTAGGGGCACCCGTGATCGACGCCGTGTTCGATCCCGCGGGAGATGGGATTGCGTTCGCGCTCGCCGATGGTGGGCTGGCGATTGCGCCGCTCAAGGACCCTGAGCCGCCGCAGGATCGTTGTCGTGTTGCGCTCGACGAGGGTCGGATGACGATTTCACCGAGGCGGAAGCCGGTGCCGCCCTTGATGAAAGTGACCATCGGCGATGCTCCGCTTCAGCTCGCCTCCCTTGGGACGTCGGGCTTCGTGGCAGGCGAGGGGGACCGGTTGCTGGAGGTGTCGGCATCCGGCGTCACACGCGTCGCTGCCAATCACGGTGCCGCCATCGATCTCCTCGCCGCGGTCCCGGATGGTGGCGTACTCGCAGCTTCCGACGGAACGGTCATATTCTATCGCGCCGATGGCGATGTCGGCTGGCTTCAGCAGCGCGCAGGAGGCCGTGCCTCCGCAATGGCCGTGTCACCGGACGGCCGGCGCTTTGCGATGGGAACCGATGGGGGTCTGCTGGTTCGCGCTTTCGGGGCAAGGCCCGATCCCGTCGCCTCCTATGTGTTGGGTTCGGTCTCCGCCTTGTCGTGGAGTCCCGACGGGAGCTGGTTGGCCGCTTCCATTGCGGAAACGGGTATTGCCTTGGTGCGCCTCGCGGACTCGCGGACTGTCCGTATTGCCAACTATCCGGCAGATGTCACTTCGCTCTCGTGGAGTGCGGACTCCCGCATCCTCTTGACCGGCGGAGCCTACAGGATCGTCGCCTGGGACGTCTCCAGCCTCGATGCGGGAAGCGAACGGCCGACGAGTGTCGTCACCGGCCATGCCGGATTTGTCCTCGTCGAGACGGTAGCGATGCACCCGGAGCGCCCTCTGGTCGCGGCAGGCTACGACGACGGCAGGCTTGTTGTTGCCAAGATCGGGCAAGGCGACGAGCTGATCGTCAAATCGCCCGGCCGCGGCGCGGTACAGGTCCTCCGATGGTCTCGCGACGGCCAGCATCTTGCAGTTGGAACACGCGACGGGGAGGCGGCCGTCGTGACGTTCCCACCACACATTTTCAAATAGCCGCAAGCCAAAAGGCCGAGCGGCTTGGCGCGATGATCAGGAGGAAATTCATGACAGCGACCCAGGTGCCAAACGAAGCCGAAAGCAAGGATCAGTTCTTCCAGGAGCTCGCGGAGCTGTCCGAGCGCATGATCGCAGCGCATGGTAAGGAATTCTCGATGGGCGCGTTGGTGCTTGCCGCGAGGTTCATTGCCGAAAACAGACCATTCGAGCAAACAGTACCGGCAACACAGTGAGGCCTCGTCCCGACGAAGAACCAGCCCTCCTGCACAGATCGATAAACGTCCTGACCACTCGGATAGGCAGCGCAGCGAGCGAAGCACTATGATCTGCGACGATCTGCGACGAATGCCCATTTTCAGCCGGATGAGCGCGGCCGTGCGACCGGTAAGTCATTGATTGTGCTTGACCCGTGGCTGACTCTTAATCAGCGGGTCCCAGGTTCGAGCCCTGGTGCGCCCACCAAGCTTTCGAAGCTTAGGTTTAGCCCTCGCAGCGGTCGTTCCGGCCGGCAGCCGTGTCTATTCGGACCATCCGGCTGCCCGGTTCGCGTCTCACGAAATCTCCTCATCTCCGATCTCATCTGCTTGCGGCTCAGCTCGCCGCGTCCGGCGACTGCCGCGCTGACCGGTGACGCCGTCGGCGCGTTGCGCTCGATCACGGCTTGAAGGTCGCCACGACGCTGCGGCGACTACCATTTCCGACGAACTGGCTCGAGCGGTTTGAGCGTGGTGCGATCCGCGCGGGGCGCCCTGCGGCAACGACAGTTGACAGGGGGGAGCGCCCACTTTAATCACCTGACTAATTAATCAATTAATTAAGGCCTGAAACCCTAGGGAAAGAATCCGCCTGATGCCGGCCGGCCATCGATATCCGAAGCTGCTTGTCCCGCGCGGTCGCGGCTTCAGTGGGCTGGAAGACCGGGCGCCTGCGGTCAGATCCTTGATGCAGGTCCGCTCGCGCGAGCGCCGCGTGGCGCTGCGCGCGGCAGCGCTGTCGCGGATCGGCGCGTCCTGCCCGAACCAGAATGGCTCCGTTCACCCGAACGCAAAATGAGGAGTGAGGCGTAAACGATGGGACGTCGATCTGAGGTACTGATGGCGCAAGAGACCGCCGGCACGGACAACCGGCGCGTGATCCAGGTGGTGTCGCGCGCATTCGACATCGTGCGTTGCTTCGAAGGCCGAAGCATACGCCTAGGCAATCGGGAAATCGCCGACCGCTGCGGTCTTCCGCGCTCGACGGTCTCCCGTCTCACATTGACCCTCACCCAGATCGGGCAGTTGATCTACCTGCCGCAAGAGCAGAAATATGCTCTCGGTCCGCACGCCGCCGCGCCGAGCGTCCCGCTGTTTGCGGAAGGGGGCGACAAGCCCGCCTGCGCCGACGAGCGGGAGACGGCGCAACCGTCCATGCTGATCAACTCGCGCTACTTCGAAGATCAGCGCAATCCGGTTGCCGCGCCGCTTGCGGTGACGCCACACCGCTGACGCCTCGGCCGGTTCCGGAGTAAAAGACTCAGCGGAAACGGTCCGGCCCAATCGGCGCGAGCCCACAGTCAAGAAACATCCAAAGCAGAGGGAAACGCATGTCTGAAGCATACATCATCGACGCGGTGCGCACGCCGCGCGGCATCGGCAAGCCGGGCAAGGGCGCGCTGTCGCACCTGCATCCGCAGCATCTGGCGGCAACCGTGCTCGCCGCGCTCAAGGCGCGCAACAAGCTCGATACATCGACCGTCGACGACATCATCTGGTCGACGTCGACCCAGGAAGGCAAGCAGGGCGGCGATCTCGGACGCATGTCGGCGCTCGCGGCCGGCTACGACATCAACGCCAGCGGCACGACGCTGGATCGCTTCTGCGGCGGCGGCATCACCTCGGTGAACCTCGCGGCAGCCTCGGTGATGTCGGGCATGGAAGACTGCGTCATCGCCGGCGGCACCGAGATGATGAGCTACCAGCAGACCCTCGCAGCCGAGCGCTCCAAGGCGGGCCAGCCGGCGCGGATGATGGGTTCGGGCAATCCGGCGCTTGACGAGATTCACCCGCAGTCGCACCAGGGCGTGTGCGGCGACGCCATCGCGACGCGCGAGGGGATCAGCCGCGAGGCTTGCGATGCGCTGGCGCTGACGAGCCAGCAGCGCGCCAAGCGGGCGATCGATGAAGGCCGCTTCGCCAAGTCGGTGATCCCCGTCCTCAACGACGACGGCAGCGTTGCGCTCGGCCGTGAAGAATTCCCGCGCCCCGAGACCACCGCCGAAGGCCTTGCTTCGCTGAAGCCGAGCTTCGAGCAGCTTGCCGACTTCGATCTCGGCAACGGCGTGACCTTCAAGAAGCAGATCCAGCGGCGTTATCCGGGCCTCGAGTGGAAGGGCGTGCATCATGCCGGCAACAGCTCGGGTGTGGTGGACGGCGCCGCCGCTGTCCTGATCACGTCGAAGGAATATGCCGAGAAGCACGGCCTCAAGCCGCGCGGCCGCATCGTCGCCTATGCCAATCAGGGCGATGATCCGACGCTGATGCTCAACGCGCCGGTTCCGGCGGCCAAGAAGGTTCTCGCCAAGGCCGGCCTGACCAAGAACGACATCGACGTCTGGGAGATCAACGAGGCGTTCGCCGTCGTCGCCGAGAAGTTCATCCGCGACCTCGAACTCGATCGCGAGAAGGTCAACATCAATGGCGGCTCGATTGCGCTCGGTCACCCGATCGGCGCGACCGGATCGATCCTGATCGGCACCGCGCTCGACGAGCTCGAGCGCAGCGGCGGTCGTTACGGTCTGGTCACCATGTGCGCCGCCGGCGGCATGGCGCCGGCCATCATCATCGAACGCCTCTGATCGCGAAAGGATAACGCATGAAACTCGATTCATCGGTCGCCGCCGTTGTCACCGGCGGCGCGTCCGGCCTCGGCGCTGCCACCTCGCGCGCGCTCGCCGCGCAGGGCGTGAAGGTCGCGATCTTCGACTTCAACGAAGAGAAGGGCGAAGCCATCGCCAAGGAAATCGGCGGCGTGTTCTGCAAGGTCGATGTCACCTCCGACGAGCTGGTCGATGCAGGCTTCGCCAAGGCCCGCGCGGCGCACGGCCAGGAGCGCATCCTGGTGAACTGCGCAGGTACCGGCAACGCGGTGAAGACCGCCGGCCGCGACAAGAAGACCGGCGAGCCCACGCACTTTCCGATCGACGCCTTCAACCGCATCATCCAGATCAACCTGGTCGGCACCTTCCGCTGCATCGCCAAGTCGGCGCAGGGCATGCTGTCGCTGTCGCCGCTGGAGCACGGCGAGCGCGGCGCGGTTGTGAACACCGCTTCCGTCGCGGCCGAGGATGGCCAGATGGGGCAGGCGGCTTATTCGGCCTCGAAGGCCGGCGTCGTCGGCATGACCCTGCCGATCGCGCGCGACCTGATGGCCGAGGGCATCCGCGTCAACACCATCCTGCCGGGCATCTTCAACACGCCGCTGCTGCAGGGCGCGCCGGAGAACGTCAAGGCCGCGCTCAGCGCGTCGGTGCCGTTCCCGAAGCGTCTCGGCATGCCGGAGGAATATGCGCAGCTCGCGCTGACCATGATCACCAACGGCTACTTCAACGGTGAAGACGTCCGTCTCGACGGCGCCATCCGCATGGCCCCGCGCTAGGCGATTGCCACGGCAACAGGAGACCAAAGCGATGTCCGAAGAAACTCCGGTCCTCACTGAAGTCCGCGGACCGATCCTGATCATCACGCTGAACCGGCCGGAAGCCAAAAACGCCGCCAACCTCGCCCTCTCCAAGGGCGTGGCTGCGGCGATCGACCGGCTCGATGGCGACGATGCGCTCAGCGTCGGCATCATCACCGGCGCCGGCGGCACGTTCTGCTCGGGCATGGACCTCAAGGGGTTCCTGAAGGGCGAGCGGCCGTCGATCCCCGGCCGCGGCTTCGCCGGCCTCACCGAGGCGCCGCCGAAGAAGCCGCTGATCGCGGCGGTCGACGGCTACGCGCTCGCCGGCGGGATGGAGATCGCGCTGTCGTGCGACATGATCGTCGCCAACCGCAACGCCAAGTTCGGCATCCCCGAGGTGAAGCGCGGACTGGCGGCTGCGGCCGGCGGGCTGATCCGCATGCCGCGGCAGATGCCGATTCGTGTGGCGATGGAGTTCGCACTGACGGGCGAGTTCTTCGGCGCCGAGCGTGCGTACCAACTCGGCATCATCAACCGCGTCACCGATGGCCCGGCGCTCGACGCTGCGCTCGAGCTTGCAGCAGCAATCGGCGCCAACGGCCCGCTCGCCGTCAAGGCCTCCAAGCAGGTGATCGTCGAATCCCGGCTCTGGCCGGAAGATCAGATGTGGAAGAAGCAGCAGGAGATCGTCGCTCCTGTCTTCGTGTCCGAGGATGCTCGCGAGGGCGCGGCTGCCTTCGCAGAAAAACGCGCGCCGAACTGGAAGGGCAAGTAAGGCCGCGACTGTTTCGATCAGGGAGCGCCGGTTTTGATTGCAGCAGAACCGGCGCTCCAAATTTTTGTGTCAGTGCCCGCCGCAGGCAGGCCGATATCCACGCCGCTTGAGAGCGCTATTGGGTGAATGATGCGCAGCTTTACCGAAGACCAGGTCATCTTCCGCGACTCCTATCGCAAGTTCCTTGCGAGCGAGATCACGCCTCATATGGAGGAGTGGCGGGAGGCCGGCATCGTCGACCGCAGCGCATTCAAGAAGGCCGGCGATCTCGGCTTCCTGATGATCTGGCCTGAGGAAAAATACGGCGGAATGGGCGATGAGGACTTCCGCTACGAGCAGATCATCATCGAAGAGACCGCGCGCTCCGGCTGCAAGGGCTGGTTCAACACGCTGCACAGCCGCCTGGTCGGTTCTTATTTCAAGCGCTTCGGCACCGAGGAGCAGCGCGACCGCTTCCTGCCCAAATGCGTCAGCGGCGAGACCATCCTGGCGATCGCGATGACCGAGCCCGGCGCGGGCTCGGACCTCGCCGGCATGCGGACCACCGCGGAAGACAAGGGCGATCATTTCCTGCTCAACGGCTCGAAGACCTACATCTCCAACGGCATCAATTCCGACGTGGTGATCGTGGCCGCCAAGCTCGCCGGCGCCGAGAAGAAGCACGCCATGGTGCTCTTGATCGTCGAGCGCGGCATGGAAGGTTTCGAGCGCGGCCGCAATTTGAAGAAGATGGGCATGCCGGCGCAGGACACCGCCGAACTGTTCTTCCAGAACGTGAAGGTGCCCAAGGCCAACGTGCTGGGAGAACCGGGCAGGGGCTTCTACTACCTCATGGAGGGCCTTGCCGAAGAGCGGCTGATCTCCGCAGTCGGATCGATCGCCAATGGCCGCAGGGCGTTCGATATCACGCGCGCTTACGTGATGGATCGCAAGCTGTTCGGCCGGCCGCTCGCCGAGCAGCAGAACACCCAGTTCCGTATGGCGGAGATGGATGCCGAGATCGATCTCGTGCAGGTCTATGTCGATCACTGCGTGTCCGAGCACAACGCAGGACGCCTGACCAGCAACATGGGCGCCAAGGCCAAGATGATGTCGTCGGAAGTCGAGTGGAAGATGCTCGATCTCGGCGTGCAGCTGCACGGCGGTGCGGGCTATATGGATGAGTACCCGATCAGCCGGATGTTCACCGACGCGCGCGTCAACCGGATCCTGGCGGGAAGCTCGGAAGTGATGCGGCTGATCATCGGCCGCGATGTCTTCTCGGAGCAGTATAAGAGCATTCTGGACTAGCCGGTCATCGGCGATCGACCTGCTCCGCGCGTCAAGCGCGCGCCTGCCGCAGCGGCTCGCGCGCGTGGTCCTTCGAGCGCATCAATGCGTCGACGAAGATCGGCTCCCAGGAGCGGATGTGGCTGCGCAGCAGCGTCGGCAGCGCTTCGGTCTCGCCGGCGAGCGCGAGTTCGATCAGCCGGTAATGCTCGGGCACCGAAGCCTGCTGCCGCTCGTGGCCGGCGCGGGAGCTGATGCCATAGAGCCGCATCTTGTCGCGCAGGCCCATCACCATCTCGGTCAGCAGCTCGTTGCCGGCGGCGGCGATGAACTCGCGATGATAGGCGCGGTCGGCTTCCAGATAGAGCTGGACGTCGTCGGTCTCGACGGCCCTCGCGATCTCATCGGCCCAGCCGCGCACCGCTGGTAGATCCTTTGGCGGATTGGCGGCGACCAGCACCGCGGCGTGCAGCTCGAGCACCTCGCGCATGTCGAACAGATTGCGCAGCTCGGTCAGCGTCGGCTCCACGACCTTGAAGCCACGGTTGCGCATCGGCTCGACCAGGCCGCCGCGGCTGAGCTCGAGCAGAGCTTCGCGCACCGGCGTCGAGGAGACGCCGAGGCTCGCCGCGAGGCTAGGCACCGAATACATCGTGCCGGGAAGGCTTTGCCCCGAAATGATCTCGGCGCGCACCCGCTGCAGCACCTGTTCGCGCAAATTCTGGTCCATGGGTGGTCGCAGCCGCCTCTCGCCGGGAACTCCGATTCGTCCCTGATTATTACTTAGCCTTGACGGGAGCGGTAGCGTATGACGTAAATGTGTAACGCATTACAAAAATGCGTCACATGGGCTGACCTGACGATGAGACGGCGGTGAAACAGCGGCTATCCGGCTATTGCACGCTTTGTCGCTCGCGCTGCGGTGCTGTCACCGTCGTCGAGGACGGGCGCCTTGTCGGCGTAGAGGTATTGCATAACCACCCGACCGGAGGCGCGCTTTGCGCCAAGGGTCGGGCTGCCCCGGAAATCGTCGGCAGCCCGCGCCGGCTGACCGTTCCCCTCAAGCGAACCCGTCCACGTGATGCCGCCGATCCGGGCTGGGTCGAGGTGTCCTGGGACGAGGCGTTGACCGAGATCGCCGACCGGCTCCGCGCGATCCGCGCCGAGAGCGGCGCCGAGGCGGTGGCGTTCGGCGTCACGACGCCGAGCGGCACGCCGATGGTCGACAGCTTCGAATGGGTCGAACGCTTCATCCGCGGCTTTGGCAGCCCCAATTTGATCTACGCAGTCGAGATCTGTGGCTGGCACAAGGACTTTGCGCACGCGCTGACCTTCGGCCGCGGCATCGGCTTTCCCGATTACGACAATGCGGACGCGATCATCCTGTGGGGCCACAACCCCGCGCGCACCTGGCTCGCCCAGGCGACGCGGATCGCCGACGCGCGGCGGCGCGGCGCCAAGGTCGTCGTCATCGATCCCAAGCCGAATGGTTCGGGTCAGCAGGCCGATCTGTGGCTGCGCATCCGTCCCGGCGCCGATGGCGCGCTCGCGATGGGCGCGATCCGTCATCTCATCGCGACCGGCAGCCTCGATGCGGATTTCGTGAACGAATGGACCAACGGATCGCTGCTGGTCGATCGCACGACCGGACGTTTCCTCCGTGCCGACGCGCTGTGGCCGGACGGCGCGCCGGATGCTTTCGTTCGTCTCGATGCGTCGGGCTCGCCGGTGCCTTGCGACACACGCCGCGCACCGGAGCGCGGTGGCCTGTTGCGCGGTGCGCTCTCGATCCGCACACGCGATGGCCGGATGATATCGGCGGCAACCGCCTTTGAATTGCTCGCCGAGCGCGCTGCGCCTTACACACCGGAACGGGTGGCGGAACTGACATGGCTTGATGTCGCGGACATCGCGGCGTTTTATGCGCTGCTCGCTGGTCGACCGCGGCTTGCCTATCATTCCTGGACCGGCGTCGGCCAGCACACCAATGCAACTTCGATTGAGCGCACGATCGCGTCGCTCTACGCGCTGACCGGCGCCTGCGATCGGCCCGGCGGCAATCGCTGGCCGGTTCCGCCGCCGACGCGTGCCCTCAACGACTACAACATCCTGCCGCCGGAGCAGCAGGCCAAGGCGCTGGGCCTTGCCGAATTGCCGCTCGGCCCGCCCGCGAAGGGCTGGATCACGGCGCGCGATTTCAGCCGTGCCGTGTTGGAAGGCGAGCCTTACCAAGTACGCGCACTGGTCGCCTTCGGTACCAACTTCGTCGTCTCGCAGGGCCACTCCGAGCGCAACAAGGCCGCGCTGAACGCACTGGAATTCCAGGTTCATATCGACATGTTCATGAACCCGACCGCGGAGAGCGCCGATTTCGTTCTGCCTGCGAGCACGCCGTGGGAGCGCGACGCGCTCAAGATCGGGTTCGAGATCACGCAGCAAGCCGTCGAGACCGTGCAGTTTCGCCCGCGCATGGTCGAGCCGGTCGGCGCGGTGAAGGCCGATTACGAGATCGCTGCCGCGCTCGCGCTCAAGCTGGGCATGGACGAGTTGTTCTTCGGCGGCGACATCGAGGCCGGCTGGAATTATCAGCTGGCACCGCTCGGCATCGGCGTCGAGGATCTGCGCGAGCATCCCGAAGGACGGCGCTTCCCGCAGGCCTTCCGCGATGAGAAGTACGCCGTCACGCGCGAAGACGGCACGGCGGCGGGCTTTGCGACACCGACGCGCCGCGTCGAGATCTATTCGGAACTGATGCTGGGACACGGGTATGATCCGTTGCCCGATCATGTCGAACCGGTCGGCAGCCCGCTCACGACGGCCGCGGACGAGCGCTTTCCGCTCGTACTCTCCACCGCCAAGAGCGGCTGGTTCATTCACTCCTCCTGGCGGCATGTCGCCTCGCTGCGGCGGAAGTCGCCCGATCCGGCCGTCGAGATCAGCCCGCAACTCGCCGCGCAGCGCGGGCTTGTGGAAGGCGATTGGGCCGTGGTGGAAACACAGGGCGGCGCCGTGCGCCTGAAGGTGCGGCTCAATGCGGCGCTCGACGCGCGGGTCGTCGTCGCCGAATTCGGCTGGTGGGAGGATTGTCCGCCGCTCGGCCGCGATCGCTCGGCTGCCGCAGGCGTTCTCACACGCAATATCAACGCGGTGCTGCATGACGACGCGCGCGATCCGGTCAGCGGCTCCGTGCCGCTGCGCGCGATCGTCTGCGATATCAGGCGCGACGGCGTTGCTAGCCGCGGCGTGTGGAGCGGCCAGCGGCGGTTCGTGGTCGGCGAGCGCCGCGCCGAGGCCGATAACGTCATTGCCCTCAGCCTGCTGCCGCTTGACGGCGGTCCGCTGCCCGACTTCCTGCCGGGGCAGCACGTGATGATCGCGTTGCCCGGCGTAACCGAGGCGCGGGCCTATTCGTTGACCGGATCGGGCGATCTGCCGCAGGCGTTGTCGATTGCGGTGAAGGGACGCTTCTTCGACGAAGCCAGGGGCGGCGATGGGCCGTTCTTCATGCCGGATCGTCTGCATGGGCTTGCCGTCGGAGATGAGGTTCTGCTGGAGCCGCCGGGCGGCATCTTCACGCCGCCATTGAAGGGACCGCGGCCGCTGATCTTCCTCGCCGCCGGCATCGGCATCACGCCGTTCATCAGCCATCTCGAGACGCTGCAACACACAGCGCCGCAGGATCGTGTCGCCGATATCGTGCTGCTCCATGGCTGCCGCAGCAGCCGCGAGCATCCGTTTGCGCAGCGGCTCGCGGAGCTGGAAGCCGCCACGCCGGGGCTGACGCGCGTGACCTTCTACTCGGCGCCATTCGCGCAGGACCCGGTCGGCCCGCATGCGTTGCGCAACGGGCGGATCGATCTCGCACAGGTCAAGCCGTCGTTGGCGCGCCGGCCACTGGTCTACATCTGCGGCTCGCCGGATTTCGTCACGGCGCAAATCGAGGCCGCAGCGGCGCTCGGCATCCCGCGGTTCGACATTTTCGCCGAAAGCTTCGTGTCGCCGCCATCGGTGCCCAGCGACCTCGCGCCGCGAACCATCCGGCTTGCCAGCAGCAAGCAGAGCTTTTCGTGGGGACCGGAGCAGGGGACGCTGCTCGACGCGGCGAGTGCGGCAGGCGTCGCGCTGCCGAGCGGCTGTCGTGTCGGGCAGTGCGAAAGCTGCGCGGTCGAGGTGGTCGATGGGGAGTTCACCCATCTCGGTCCGGTCGATGGCACCGAGGGACAGTGCCTCACCTGCCAGGCCGTGCCGCTCACCGATCTCACGCTCGCACTTTGAATGACCAATCAAGATTGAAGACGAACCGCATCACCGGAAGGGGATCAGATTGATGACGAATGCAACGCACGACCAAACCGTGAGCCTGCGAAAACCTGTCGCGGACAACATCATGGCGCGGTTCTCGCAAGCCCTGGTGGCGTTCGCCGAGCGCTGGTTTCCGGATGCGTATGTCTTCGTCCTGATCGCGGTGATTGCGGTTGCCACCGGCGCTATCCTGCATGGCGGTTCGCCGCTCGCCGTCAGCCGCGCGTTCGGCGACGGGTTCTGGAATCTGATTCCCTTCACGATGCAGATGGCCCTGGTTGCGATCGGCGGTTACGTCGTGGCGATGTCGCCGCCGGTCGCGGCCGTGCTGGCGCGGCTGGCGAGCGTGCCGAAAACCGGGCGCGGCGCGGTGGTCTTCGTCGGGATGCTCAGTATCTTTCTCTCGCTGCTGAACTGGGGCCTCAGCCTGATCTTCTCTGGTCTCCTGGTGCGAGAGATCGCGCGTCGCACGGATATCCGGCTCGACTACCGGGCAGCCGGCGCGGCCGGCTATCTCGGGCTCGGCTGCGGCTTCACCCTCGGCATCACGTCGTCGGCTGCGCAGCTCCAGGCCAATGCCGGCAGCATTCCTGCATCGCTGCTGCCGATCACCGGGGTGATCGGCTTTTCGGAAACCATCCTGACCTGGCAGAACATGGTCACCGTCGTGATGGTGAGCGTCGTGTCGGCAGCGATCTGCTATTTCACGACGCCGGCGGCGGAGCAGGCGAAGACGGCGGAAGACCTTGGCGTTGCGCTCGACGATGATCGCATCGAGGCCAGGAAGCCGGCGCGTCCGGGCGACTGGCTGGAGTTCAGTCCGCTGCTGACGATCCTGATCGCGCTGCTTGCCGCCGGCTGGCTGTGGCAGACGTTCCAGTCGGGCAATCCGTTGATCACGCTGTCGGGACTCAACACCTACAATTTCGTCTTCCTCATTCTCGGCATCGTGCTGCATTGGCGGCCGCGCAGCCTGATCGAGTCCTTTTCCAAGGCGATGCCGAGCGTCTCCGGCGTGCTGCTGCAGTTTCCGTTCTACGCCGGCATCGCCCAGATCCTGACCAAGGTGCCGAACAGCAGCGGCACCACGTTGTCGGACACGATCGCGCACTGGTTCGTCGGTGCCTCCAGCAATTCCACCGTGTTCTCGTTCCTGGTCGGAATCTATTCGGCGCTGCTCGGCTTCTTTGTGCCGTCGGCCGGCGGCAAGTGGATCATCGAGGCGCCCTACATCATGAAGGCGGCCAACGACATCGGCGCGCATCTGGGCTGGACTGTCATGGTCTACAACATCGCCGAGACGCTGCCGAACTTCATCAACCCGTTCTGGATGCTGCCGCTGCTCGGCATTCTCGACCTGAAGTCGAAGGATCTGATCGGTTACACGTCGGTGCAGTTCTTCATCCACTTCCCGATCGTGATGCTGCTGGCCGCGATCCTGATGGCGACCTTCACCTATCACCCGCCGATCCTGCCCTGAGCGATCGCGGCCGGGCACCAAGACGCGCGGTGCCCGGCCGGCCCCGCAATTCAGCGGCCGCTGCCGTCATCACCAAATCTGTGCTGTTTTCCAGGCCGTCGCGACTGAGGTATCGCGCCGGACCGTCATCTTTGGACTGCCATTTCATTGACCGCCGCGCGGTTCGGCTGGATATTGATCCGCGATATTCGTGTTGAAGGTCACCGCAATGAGACATAACCCCCGCAGCTTGATGTGCGACATGCGAAGCCGCATGCAGCATCGCTGCGTCTCAGCGGCGACCGGCGTCTGTTGTTGATCGCTTCAAAAATCCAGAGCACCCGACAATCAGACAGGAACGCCGTCATTCGGCGCGTGAGCACGCATGTCCCAAGCCCCAATGTCCCAAGCCTACATTATCGAAGTCTCGGATCGCACCGCGGGTATTGTTGTCGGCGATAGCAGCGGCTTCTGCTTCTTCTCCTCGGACCGCGCCTTTGACGGCCTCGACGGCGGCCATTTCGGCTCCGCGCGTGCCGCGGAGCGCGCGGTGAGGGCGCACTTGCAGCGCCGTCCGGCGTCATCGCGACCAGCGCCGCGCGCCGGCTCCTGAAAGCGGATTGAAGCGAGGCACATGATCGTGGCGGCCACGCCGGCACGGCTGCCATCAGGCAGCCGCCGTTGGTGCAAGGCCGATTGTAAGCAGGTGCCGCCCGCGATCAGGAGTTAGGCCGGGCAGACCATCGTCAGCAGCAGAAGCGTCGGCGGCTGATCGTCGCCGTTGGCATGCTCCCAGACCAGCAGGATGTCATGCCGATCGGCGTTCGGCGCGGTCTTGTCCTGCTCCTTGACGTCGATCTTGATCGGGATCGGCGGTTCGGAGTTGAAGCACTTGCGGACGCTGGCATCCAGCAGGGCGCACTTCGTCAGCGGCACGACGCCGGCTTCGTCCTTCGAGAGGGGTGCGGTGCTTGCCTGCGTGGCCAGGTCCAGGCGCGCCTTGCCCATCTCCCGCTGCCACCGCTTGCCGGTTCCGCCCGGCCACTGGTCTCTGGGCGACAGGATCGGCTGGTATTGGCCATATTCCAGCGTTTCGATGTCGATGTGCTCCGACGCCTTAAGTATAGCGACGCTCTTGACCATGTTCTGCAAAGGATAGTAGTGCGCGTTGATGTGATCTTTAAATTGTTGATTATTGAATACTCTTCCGCCCATAGGATTTCCCTTTCATTGCAACTTTGAATTGCTCTGGCTATACGTAAATTATGCAACGCTGGTACGTCGATCGAATAGTCCGGCGGCTCCAGTCGCGCCTTCCGATTTCTCTCGCGCCCCGACCTACCACTCAAGACTGTATCCCGTCCAGTTCGACAACCTCTCGGGTTGGCGCGGATGCAAGTGGATTGCACGTCCGGATTGATAAGCAGGTCCCGATGGGTAATCTCTACCCTGGGCTGCTCACCGGGGGGAGCCGGCGATACCGCAGTAGCCTTTGAGAGCAGGGGAATGCTTTGCTTTGCATGCCAGTCGACGATCGGAGCGGACGACAATTGGTGCGCCAAATGCGGTGCTGCTGTAGCTAAGCGCGCGGACCCCGATAGCGAACAACGATTTGTTACGATCCTTCGCGCGGACGTGGTCGACTCGACGGGGCTCGTCGCGGATTTGGACCCGGAAGAGGCGGTGTCGCGCCTGGAGCCGGCCCTGATCGCGATGCGAGGCGCCGTGCGCCAGTTCGGCGGCATCGTCAGCAAGGAGCTGGGTGATGGGCTCGCCGCGGTATTTGGCGCGCCGATCGCTGACGACAACCACGCGCCCCTGGCCTGCCATGCGGCGATCGAACTGGTTCGACGGGTCGCAGGGTTGGGCGATCCGGGGCTGCAGGTCCGGGTCGGGCTCCATTCGGGGCGGGTGGTGACCTATATGGTCGCCAGCGAGTACTCCAAGGTTTACGAGATCGGCGGGGCGGCGCAGCATCTTGCAGCGCGGCTTGAAGCGGTCGCCGAGCCGAACCAGATCTACGCGTCCGAAGCCTGTCAGAACCTTGCCGAGGGCAACGTTCAGTTTGAATATCTGGGTCGGAAGCAGCTCAAGGGATTTAGCGAACCCTTACCGATCTACCGCGTCGCCAGCGCAACGGATGTCTCCAGTTGGCGGGTGCGCCGGGCGCGTAGCGTTGCGCGGTTCGTCAACCGGCTGAAGGAAACGGCGCTGCTCAGGCAGTTGGCGCACAATGCCGACCCTGAGCGGCAAACGGCACTCTTGATCGGCGATCCCGGCATCGGGAAATCGCGGCTGGTGCATGAGTTCGTAGACCAGCTCACCCGGGAAGGGTGGCTTCCCATCCACGCCGAATGCAGCCCGAATCTTCAAGGCGCGCCGTTCAGCACACTCAAGGCCCTGTTGCTCTCTATCCTGGAGGGAGCCGCGGCGGACGCGAGCGGCGTGACCAATCTGACGGCGATTCAGCGTTCGGCCATCGATGCCGTGCTCGATCGCCCGATATCGGATCCGGAATGGGGCGAGCTCGAGCCGCACGCACGCGGCCGTGCGATCAGCGAGGCATGCTGTGCGATAGTCGAAGGCCTGGTCGTTCGCCGGCGCGCGGTGATCCTCATCGAGGATCTGCACTGGATCGATCGCGCCAGCGAGACCGTGATGGCCGCGCTCGCTTCACTGAAGGTACCCGGCCTTCTGGTGCTGCTGACCAGCCGGCCCAATGGAATTCCGGATTGGGTCGAGCGCAGCAATGCTGAAATCACGGCGTTGCGTTCGCTCGATGAGGTTGCCGGACGCGAGATGCTGGACGACATCTTGGGCTCATCGGCGAACATGGCTGATCTGAAGAACCGTGTCGTTCTTCATACGGCGAGCGTACCGCTGTTCATTGAAGAGGTTTGTCGCAGCCTCAAGGACAGCGGAATCCTTCGGGGCCATTGGGGTGAACTGGCGCTTGCGCGTCCGGTCGGTGATCTCGGGATTCCGAGCAGCATCCAGGGCGTCATCGCCACGCGTCTGGATCGCATATCGAAAGAGGAGCGCGCGCTGTTGCAGATTGCGGCGGCGTTGGGACCGTCTTCGACGGAATCCTTGCTGCGTGAGGTGTCCGGCCTGCCGCAAGAGGCCTTTCAGCACTGCCTGACGGCGCTCGATCGTGTCGAATTTCTCGTGAGGATCGATGTCGAGCAGGACGGCTTGCTCGAATTCCCGCACGAGATGGTTCGCCAGGTGACCTACGACTCGATGGTCGAAAAGCTGCGCGAGAGCGTCCACGCACGGATTCTTGCGACACTGGAAGGCAATGGCAGTTCGTACGATGAGCCCAGCAAGCTCTGCTATCACGCAATGCGGGCGAAGGATTGGCAAAAGGCCTTCGCCTACGGCAGAACTGCCGCGCGCAAGAGCCTGGCACGATCGGCATTTGCCGATGCGACCAACTACTTCGAGATCGCAATGGCCGCGCTCGACAAGACGCCGTTCGCTCGCTCGCGCGAAGCGGATGCGATCGACCTTCGCATCGAGGCGCGCACGGCGTTCATGAGCGCCGGCAAGGTCGCCGAATGGTTCGATCTCGGAAGGGACGCGGAGGGACGCGCCAACGCAGTCGACGATATCGGGCGGAAGGTCGCGGCGATGGCGGTCAGGTCGGGGGCCCAGAACTTCTACGGCACGCCGATCGAGGCAATCGAAACCGGCGAGGAGGTCGCTCGCCTGGCCGGGGAATGGGGCAATCCCGGTTGGCTCAACCTGGCTCAATACAGCCTTGGCCAGGCCTACTTCATCGCTGGCCGGTTCCGTGAAGCTGAGCAGATGCTGGGACAGGCGTGCCTCCGCCTTTCCGGGCCGGATGCCAGCGCACCGCCCGGAACGACGCCGAGAACACTGCTGTTGCTGTGTTGCATGATGAAGAGCGTGACCCACACGACGCTGGGAGAGATCGACACCGGCATCGAATTTCACGAGCGCGCGGCCGCGATCGCCGATGAGAGCAATCGACCGTTTGATCGCGTTGCCGCGGGATATAGCGGCGGCTTCCTGATGCTCGGCCGGGGCAACCCCGCGGGAGCAGCTGACATTTTGGAGGAGGCTTTCGCGCTCACGCAGAAGTATGGAATTCGCCTCTTTGTGCCGGTTGTCACGTGCCATCTCGGTATCGCATATCTGGAGCAGGGGCGTCTCGATGAAGCGCGGCTGACGCTTGTTGAAGCCCGGGAAGAAGCCAGATCGGTCGGCTACACCTCGATTGTGCTGCGAGCCTCGATCTACCTCGCGCTCGCTGTCAGCCGGCTCGGCGATACACGGGCTGCGCTGAACATGCTGCGCGAGGTGCGCAACACCGCGCGGCAGCAGGGTTTTGCGGGTCTGGAAGCCGAGGCGCTGTTCAGCGAGGCAACGATATCGCCAGCCACGAACGAGAACGAGAGGAACCTAGTTCTCCATCAGTTGCGCACGGCGATCGCGATTGCATCGGACAGTGGCGCGAAGCCGCTGCTGCAGCGGGCCGAAGCGCTTCTGAATGGAATGCTCGCCGATTCCCGGTGAGATTTTCTGGCGCGGCTAAGAAGCCGCGGCGAGCGGCGGCGAGACCACCTGCGGCGCCTCGGGGGCCTGCGTGGCGGTCGTCGCCAGCTGGAAGCGGATGCCGTGCACGGAGACGGTCAGCGGGATGGCGCGGAAGTCGTCGTGGAAGGCGCGGATCCGGCGGGCGAGCTCAGTCGGGCTGATGCCGGCGGGCAGCTCGCACATCTCGCGGTACATCTGCCGGGTGCTCTTGATCCCGCACCAGGCGATCTCCAGCTCGGCGAGCGGCGAGGGATCACGGGCGAGTTCGCGCGACATCCGCCAGAACAGATGAGCCAGCCGCACATAGGCGATCTGCTCGAGCCCGCGCACGCCGATCTTGTCGGGAATGATGAAGGACTCGACCCCGACGATGGGACCGGAATCGACGCGCGCGGCCATCACATGGGCCGTCGCGCCGAATGTGCGCGCGCCGTCATAGAGCGCGAAATGCGCCGGCGCCCAGCCGGGATATTGCGGCGGGCCGGGGTGGAAATTATAGGCGCCGTGGCCGAGCGCCGCCAGGATGCTCTCAGGCACGATGACGCTGGTGGTGAATGCCAGCAGGCGTGCCTCGCGCAACACCTCGGGCTCGATCGCCGCAAGCTCCTCGGCCGTCACCGCGCAGCGGAACGACAGCGCCGGATTGTGCGCCTTCAAAAGCTCGGTGAGTGCGAATTGCTGGCTGGCGACGCCGGTGAGAAGGATGATGGTCTTCATGATGTCGATGTCCTTCTCTTGCTCTCGTGCCGATATCAGCCGCGTTGCCCGGCCATGACGACGACGCTGCCGGCATCGCGGGATTGGCCCACGGTGCGGAACAGGTCGGCCGGCAAGGTCTGCCACGGCGCAATCTCGATGATCCGGTTGTTCGCGCTGGTGGCTGCCGATTTCGCCGCGCGGATATCGTCCTGCCAGGGGCAGAGCGCCAGCTCGAGCCGGCCGAACCCGCCGCAATCGGTGGCGAATGCGCCGGTGACCGCCTCGATGCTGGCAGCCATCTCGCGTGCGTCGCTGGTTGCGATGTCGCGCATGATCACCGTGATTGCGTCATTCGAGGCCGCCTGCGACTTGATCACGATCATGGCATCGCGGCCGCCGCTGCGGCTGGCGCGCCGGGCGGGGCGCATCGCGACGCCGAATTCGATGTCGGGTCCGAGATCGCTGTTGTCGGTGGGCAGGTTGTGAACGATCGTGATGTGGCGTGGCGTGCCGGCGTCCTCAGTGGGAGCATGGCACGAGCGCGGCAGCCAGACGGTGTCGAGCGCCATCTGCGACGACGTCAGGCTCCAGGCCTGGTCGAGCAGGTAGCCCTCCCAGACCGCGGGATAGGCGGTCGCGATGTGATGCCAGTTGCGCAGCAGCGCTTCGGCGGCCGGGGTGCGGCCGAGATAGAGGGTGCGCGCCGACATCTCCCACCGGTTCCACTTGTGGAGCGCGATGTCGCAATCGAGGAATGACGGCAGCAGCGGCGGCTCGCTGAGCGTTGCATCGGCCTCGATGAAGAGCAGCGGCTCACGGTGCTCTTGCCACATCCGCAGCATGAAGCCGGACTTCTCGGATGGGCGCATGTGCTCGCCATCGGCGGTGTCGATCGGCGCGATGTCGCAGGCGATCTCGAATTCAGCCAGCTTCTCCCGGAGCGCGCGGGCATGATCGTCGCCGCGGGCGCGCGGATAGCAGGACACCACGCGCAGCGCGGCCTCGGATCGCGAGCCCTCCGTCGGCGCGATCGGGCGCCAGTTGAGGCCGCCCCACCACATCTCGTGCGGACCATCGAAGCTCGGCCCGATCGTCCCGAAGTCGGTGAGCTTGGACTTCAGGAAATCGAAGGCGGGATTCTCGCCGAACGGTATAACGACTGCGCAGTCGGTGCGCAGCGACCGGTAGAGCAATTCGGCGGCGGGGCCGCTCGGCGGTTCAACGACAATGATGACGCCATGGTCCCGCCCCGGCACAGAACCGGCCCGATGGACGGCCGCGCCTCCGAGCCGGTCGGACAGCCATGCGAGCCGCCGGCGCTGTGCGGCGCTCATCCGGATGCCGTCCGCCGCCAGTAATTGATCGAAATTCGTCTGCAAGCCGTCCGCTTGCATCGTGTCAGCCGAAATCATGCCCGCGCTACCCCTCGTTAACCTTCTACGGGCGGGGCGGCCAGATCAGGCGGACAAATCAGTTGCCGTTGGTTGCCTGCGCGCCATTGCCCGCGCGCCAGGACAGCGTGGCAGAGGGGGCTCCGTTGCCGTCGCGGTCCTTGACCGCAAGGATGCGGTCATGGTCAAGTGCGGTCAGCGCGATCGTGTAGATCGCAACATCGTCTTCGAAGCCGTCGACCGGGATCAACAGCATGCCGTCGTCACTGGCGGCGCGGAACTGACGGCCGCTCCTCTCGAGGCCAGCTTCGATCAGCCGAAGTTCCGCGATCGTCTTCACGTTCGAACTCTCGGCAGCCTTCGCGACGCTCTCGCCATATTGCACCGTGATGCCGTGGAGCATTCCGTGACGGGTGAGCCTTGCCAGCGGCAGCGCGATGGTCGCGACCGCCATGCGGCGCGAGAGGGGAATCCGCAGGCGGAGATCGCCGAGCCCGGTATGATTGACGCTGACGGCTTCCAGCGATGCCTGGCCGTCGCGCCCGAACAGGCCGACCTGCAAGGTCCCGCATTGCGCCTCGCCGAACACGTTCGCAGGCAGGCGATTGGCGCCGAACAACGTGTAGAGATAGGCGTGCGATGGCGACAGCGCGGCGAAGCTCCCGGCCAGCCACATCGGCGGGGCCGGGGCCGTGCATGCCGTCGAGAGGCCGCGGGCGATGATGCAATCGTTGATGAAATTGGCGTCGAGCAGCGGCGCCAGCGCCTGCGTGCCGAGGTTGACGTCGTGCTTGATGCCGCCGAGCAGCACGAGCTCATCATCATCGGGCAGCAGCAGCAGGCGTCCGAGCACGGCGGCGGCCCAGCGCGCCGCAACCGCGGGGTCCGCGTCGGGCTGCAATGCGTAGCGCGGCGCCAGCTCACGGGCGCGCGCCGCATAGGCCAGCGTCCCGGATTGCACCTCGTTCGCCAGCGCGAGCTGAGCGGCGGGGCGCTGGTCGCCTTCGCGCAACACCTCGCCGCCGTGATAGTCGCGCGCCGATCCCTGATCGGAGCAGCAAAGCTGCTCCAGCAATGCGACGTTGCGGATCAGCATGCGCTTGACGTGCGGCGTGACGATCCGATCCGAGATCAGGCCTTCCGCGGTGTCGTCATCGGCGATGTCGTCGAAGGCATCGTCGAGCGTCAGCAGATAGGTGCCATGCAGGCGGATGCGAATGCCCTCGCGATCGAAGATGCGCCGCAGCGACTTCTGCACGCTTGCGGAGTAGCCGAGATCGACGAGGATCAGGTCGGTGCAGCCGTCGAAGTCCGCGATCTTGGCGCGAAGATAGGCGAGCAGGCGCGTGCGCACGCCGGCGGCGATATCGGTGATTTCGCGCGGGTCCATCAGATCGGGCAGGGCGTCGGCGAGCTCGCGGCCGCTCGCAATGCCGTCGGGATATCGTGCGAAGAACTTCATCACGGCAGGTGGCTGCACCTTGACGATGTCGACGAAGGTCGCCGCGTCGATCTTGACGACGCGGCTCAACAGCTCGCTGAGAGGCTCGAGCGTATCGGCGGATCCGACCAGGCTGACGCGGCGATTGATCTCGACATAGGCGCCGGTCTCGCCATGGCTTGATTGCCAGACGCGGTACGGCAGCAGGCCGTCGCGGCCGAGGAATCCGATCGCAACGCGCGCGCCCTCGCGAGCCAGCGCAGCACGCCGCGCTTCGATGAAAGCGTCGAACGCCGCCATGACAGGGCCGAGCACGGTCACGCCGAGATTGAAGGCCGGAGAATGCTCTGCGCTCCGTGCTGTCACCACACGCCGCAGCGTGCGTGCGCCACAATCGAGCCGCGACGGCTGATCGGGACACAGCAATTCGAACATCGATGTTTCGCGCTGAAGCTTCGATGCCAGTGCCGCGCTGGCCTGCGGATAGTAGCGTGGACGGATGCCGTGGCGCCGGGCGCCCTTGATGTCGGCGTTGTGATTGTCGCCGATGTGGAACGAACTCGTCGCATCGACGCTCTGCTCGGCGAGATAGGCCTCGAACAGCGCCTCGCTCTTGCTGCTGCCGTGATCGCAGGATGCGTAGAGGAAATCCCAGCTCAGTCCAGGACTGCAGGACCGCAGCAGCTGCGCGAGCTGGTCGGTGCTCCAGTAGGTGTCGGAGATGAAGCCGGTGCGGAAACCGCCGTGCCTCATGTCGATATATTGCTCGAGCATTTCCGGATTGACGCGGCACAGCTCGAGCTCGGCTTCGAATTCGATCTGCGCGAGATCCTGCAACGCGTCGCGGCTCAGGCCGAACAGCCTGAATGGAAAGTACTTATAGATGTCGGCGATGCGCACCTCGGTGGAGCCGCTGCGCTCCAGCGCCAGCTTGCGCGCACGCGCCTCCGCCTGGATTCGATGCTGAACGAAACTGACGGACATGTTCGGAAATTTTTCAGCAATGCGCGAAAGCTGAAAAACCCTTTCAAATACGCCATCCGGCGTCGTGCAGGCGCGCAACAGAAACGTATCGAAAACATCGAATGAACATGCAGAAACATTCTGCGCTCGACGCGTTGCGTCGACCATCATGATCGTCATGCGCAAAATTCCCGCCAGTCCTCATGCGTTGAACGTGTGCGTGAGACAAATCAGGCGCGTCAGTTCAAAAAAGTTGATGCGAGATTCGAAAATGCGCGCTTCGCGACTGACAGATTCAAAAAATCCGATAACGTCGAAATGGTGATTCGGAAAAAATTGCCTAGTCGCAATCGTCGAATGCAAGATGGCGACCAACGGCGATGGATCACTCGCATGCTCCGCGCATGCATGTGTTCGCTTGGCGTTAGTTGATGTGACAACAGCGATTTCCGGCGCGACGAACTTTTCCGCGGGCATGCGAGGCGATGCTGAACGACTGCTCCAGACTCCGTAGAATTGCTGGCTGCGCCTTCGCGCAGCGGCAGCTTTTGCCGGGCGGTCGGCAAAAGCATCCAGTTAAGCATTTGAAAAATAACGAAAAAAGTCCGCCTGGTTTGCTCAGCCCCTCCGTTCAACGCTCAGAAGCCGCATGGGATGTGTGCCTGCGGCGTTGGTTGGAGAGCGGCGGATGAGTTACGCGCTTGATGTGATGGCGGCAGTCGAAGTGGAGGCCACGGCGGCCGCGGCTGCGCCGGTCGAAGCGGCTGCTCCCTGGAGCAACGTCCCCACGGTTGCCGACGCGGGCCCACTCGACACCGTCGAGATCCAGGACGAGGACAAGGAACTGCTCGACCGCCTCGCCGCCGGCGACGAGGCGGCGTTTCGTGCTCTCGTCGAACGCCATGTCGATCGCGCGTACGCGATCGCGCTGCGCATCGTCGGCAACGCCGCAGACGCCGAAGACGTGGTGCAGGACACGATGCTGAAGGTGTGGACGCATCGCGGCCGCTGGCAGCATGGCCGCGCCAAGTTCTCGACCTGGCTCTATCGCGTCGTCAGCAACCGTTGCATCGATCTGCGCCGCAAGCCGCGCACCGAGAATGTCGACGTCGTGCCGGAGGTCGCCGACACGCAGCTCGACGCAAGCACCGTGATCGAGCGCAACGAGATCGGCAATCTCCTGGAGGTCGCGATGCAGCGGCTGCCCGAGCAGCAGCGCGTCGCGGTGATCCTCTCGTATCACGAGAACATGAGCAACGGCGAGATCGCCGAGGTGATGGACACGACCGTGGCCGCGGTGGAGTCGCTGCTGAAGCGCGGGCGGCAACAGCTGCGCGAGATGCTCAAGCGGCACGAGCGCGACCTGCGCGGCGCGTTTACCGACTGCTAACCATAAATTTCGGCTTCTGAAGATTTCGCGCCTGACCACCGGCGGCCGACCCGTTTGATCGGGCGGACGGGGGCTGGAACCGCGTCACCTCACTTTTCACGATGCGGCATGCCATGCCCCATCAGCACAGGAGCTACTCATGCCCGCAATTTCCACCAACACCGCCGCCAACTCCGCGGTCCGTTACCTCAACATCAACTCGCAGCAGGAAACCAGCGCGCTGTCGAAGCTGTCGAGTGGTTCGCGCATCACTTCGGCTTCCGACGACGCCGCCGGCCTCGCGATCTCGACCCGCATTTCTTCCGACATCACGACGCTGCAGCAGGCGGCCACCAACGCCGCGCAGGCGACCTCGATCCTGCAGACTGCCGACGGCGGCGCCTCCAACATCTCGGACATCCTGGCCCGCATGAAGTCGCTGGCCTCCGAGTCCGCCTCCGGCACCGTCGCCGACTCCAGCCGCGCCTACATCAACTCGGAATTCACGCAGCTCAAGGGCGAAATCGACTCCATCGCTTCCGGCACCCGCTACAGCAGCCAGAGCCTGCTCGATGGTTCGAGCGTGTTCTCCTCGGGCGTCTCGGTGCTGGTCGGCTCGACCTCGGCCGACACCATCACGATCACCCTGACCAGCCTGACGGCGTCCTCGCTCGGCGTGACCTCGCTCGACGTCTCCAGCCTGTCGAGCGCCACCAGCGCGATGTCGGCCCTCGATAGCGCGATCGACACCGTGTCGTCGGCCCGCGCCGAGATCGGCGCCCAGGAATCCCGCTTCAACTTCTCGGCCGACTCGATCTCGACCCAGACCCAGAACCTGCAGTCCGCCAACTCGGCGATCAAGGACGTCGATATCGCCTCCGAACAGGCGACGCTGTCCTCGGCCGAAGTGAAGACCCAGGCTGCGGTTTCGGCGGAAACGGCGGCGAACCAGATGCCGCAGTACCTGCTGAAGCTGCTCGGCTAACTTGAACGACGGATCGGGCCGGCATGATGCCGGCCCGATTTTCATTGCGGCGGAAGTGTCGACATGACGGTTAGCAGCGCCACCACGGGCACCTCGAGCACGACAAGCACGACGTCGGCGAGTTCCGCCAGCACGGTGATAACGACCGGCACCACCAATTCGGCCAGTATCGACTGGAGTGCCCTGATAGAGGCCGAGGTCAACGCCAAGCTGGCCGCGGCGACCACGATCACCACGTCGATCACCGCCAACCAGGCCAAGATCACAGCCTACCAATCCCTGCAGACCGAGCTCTCGACGCTGGCGACCGGGCTGTCGTCGCTCAGCAGCTCGATCATCAATTCGATTGCCACCAACGCGTTCGCCACGCGTTCGGCAACGATTTCCTCCACCGGCGACGTCAGCGCGTCCTCGGCGCTCAACATGAGCGTCAACAGCGGCTCGGCCACCGGCGATCACACGCTCCAGATCACCCAGCTCGCGACCGCGCAGAAGGTGATCGGCTCCACGCAGTCGAGCACGTCGACGGCGCTGGGCCTCTCCGGCACGTTCTCGCTCGGGCTGGCCGGCGGCAGCAGCGCGGCGATCTCGATCACCAGCGGGATGTCGATGCAGGATGTCGTCGACACGATCAACGCCCAGACCTCGGCCACCAACGTCCAGGCCTCGATCGTCCAGGTGTCGAGCGGGTCCTATGAGATGGTGCTGACGGGGACCCAGGACGCCGCCAACATCACCTATTCGTCGACCTCGGGCGACGACATCCTGAACAAGCTCGGCGTCACCGACACGACGGGAGCCTTCACCGACGTGCTGCAGAAGGCGCAGTCCGCGCAATTCACGCTCGACGGCATCGCGCTTACCCGCAACACCAACGATATTTCCGACGTGCTGTCGGGCGTCACCTTCGATCTGCTGCAACCGACGCCGAGCGGCACCAGCCTGAACATCAGCATCCAGACCGACACCAGCCAGATCACCACGGCGCTGCAGACCTTCGTCACCAACTACAACGCGTTTCGCGACCAGGTGATCGCACAGTCGGCGCAGAATTCCGACGGTACGGCCGCATCGAGCGCGGTGCTGTTCGGCGACAGCACGATGCGCGATATCATGACCCAGCTCCAGCAGGTGCTCAGTGGATCGGTCAACGGCATGACGATGGCCGATCTCGGCCTGTCGTTCAACGAGAACAACGAGCTGCAGCTCGACACCGGCACGCTGTCGACCGTGCTGACGCAGAACCTGACCGGCGTCACCAAGCTGCTGTCGGCGCAGACCACGACGTCGTCGAGCCAGTTGAACGTCGTCAACACCGGCACCTCGCCGCAATCCTTCACGCTCGACGTCACGGTGGATTCGACCGGCACGTTGAGCGGCGCGTCCGTTCGCGGCGACAGTTCCGGCTTTTCGGTGGTCGGCAACACAATTATCGGCAATTCGGGCACGATCTACGCCGGCATGGCGTTCACCTACACCGGCTCGACCTCGCAATCGATCACCGTGTCGTCGACATCGGGTCTTGCGTCGCAGATCTACCAGCTCGCGCACACCAGTGCCGGGACCACCGGTCAGCTGCAGACGCTGATCACCAATCTGCAGTCGCGCGACACCGATCTGCAGTCCCAGGTCAGCGACATCCAGAGCAATGCGGCGACCTTCAAGGCGCAGCTGCAGCTCCAATATGCCAATTATCAGGCCGCCATCGAAAGCGCGAACAACACGCTCGGCTACCTGAGCGCCCTCCTGAACGCATCATCGAGTAAATAATGACCCAGAATGCAATGGCCTACCACGCCAACAATGCCTATCGATCCGCCGCGGTGGCGGTCCCGCCGTTGAAGGCGGTGGTGATGCTGTGCGACGGCGCCATCACGTTGCTGCAGAAGGCGCTGGATGCGCAGGAGGCGAAGCGGTTCGAGGAAGGGCATGCCTATCTGACGCGGGCGACCGCGATCCTGCGCGGACTGAGCCACCATCTCGACGTCACCCGCGGCGGCGCGATGGCCGATCGCCTGTTCCGGACCTACAATGCCCTGATCATTGCCTGCCTGCGCTCCTACGGCCGGCCGCAGGCCAGGGAGAATTTCCGGCGCATCATCGCCAGCCTGACAGAACTTCGCGACGCCTGGAAGTACGTCGAGGCAACCGCCGGCAAGGTCAAGACACCCGACAAGACGCTCGAATCAGCCGCCGGTCGCTGAGCGCGGGAAGGGCGCGAATCACCCGGCGAAGCGGCTTCTCCGGGTGGGGGCAGGGCACCGGGTGAGGCGTCCTGGTGCGGAAAATGGCCGCCCGGTGCGCACCATGCTGGACCCGACGCGCCGGGGCGGCGGAAATTGATTTCCGCCGTCCCGCGAATGCTTTATGACGGCCTTGGCGACGAGGCTGGATCTGCGCGCGGGATGGACGTTGCGACATTCGAAGACCTGATCGACCGGCTGGGGGAGGATCTGTCCCGCTGGCCCGACGATCAACGTCTTGCCGCCGTCCAGCTGCTCGCCTCCTCGGCCGAGGCGCGGACGCTCTATGAGCAGGCCAGCGCGGTGCGCCGGGCGCTCGCGGCGCCACCGGTTCGTGCCCCCAAGGGCCTTGCCGACCGCATCGTGACCGCGGCGGCGAAACTCCCGCAAGAGAAACCGCCCCAAGAGAAACTGCCCCAAGAGGGACTGCCGCAAGCGCCGGCTTCTGAGCCGGCTTCGCCCGCGGCGCAGCCAAACGATGCGCAAAGCCAAGGCGAGTCCGCCCAGCAAGGCAAGGTGCTGCCGGCCTTGTTGCTGGCGCTGTGCCTGTTGCCCGCGCTGGCGCCGCCGGCATTGATGCTCGGCGAACCTGATCTGCCGATCAGCCTCTCGCTCTAAGCTCTCCGCATCCCCTTCAAGACATGCCGTGCGTTCTCGCGGCGGGTTGGCCCGCGCGCGTTTGCGCGCTTCGAGACCGCGGCCGATCGGCAAATTCTGCCGACTAATCAAGTGATTCCGCGCCGATGAATCCGCGCCTGAAATCGGCGCGTCATCCGTTTTATCTGCGAACGACTTCACGATCCCAATGTTCCAACGCGTTCCGTCGCCTTAGCCCGCGGCGAAGAGAGCCTTGTCATGACCGTTTCCTCGGCAACCTCTGCTGCAACCTCCGCCGCCTCGAGCTCGTCGTCGAGTTCGTCAACGAGCGCGTCGATGGGGATGAGCTCGACCGATTTCCTCAACCTGCTGGTCAGCGAGCTGCAGAGTCAGGATCCGCTGAACGCCACCAGCACGACCGACTTCATCAACCAGCTCACCTCCTACGCCAACTTCACCGAACAGCAGTCGACCAACGCCAGCATGACGTCGCTCGCGAGCTCGTTCTCGAGTCTCGTGACGCTCAACTCGGTCAACTATATCGGCCACACCGTCGAGGCGAAGACGAACACGGCGGAACTGACCAACGGCTCGGCAACCTTCGGCTACTCGCTCACCTCGGCGGCTTCCAACGTCGCGATCACGATCCAGGATTCGTCGGGCAACACGGTGTGGAGCGGCAAGGGGACCGGAAACGCCGGCTCCAATACCTTCACCTGGAACGGCCAGACCACGAGCGGCACCCAGCTCAGCAATGGCGGCCAGTACACGATCCAGGTGACTGCGACCGACTCCGCCGGAAACTCACTGCTCAGCTACACCTCGATGACGGGAACGGTGACCGGGATCGATGCCTCTGGCTCGACGCCCTCGCTGCTTGTGAACGGCGTCCCGGTCAGCGCCGCCAACATCATCGGCGTCACGTCCTGATTGCTACCGGAGTATTATCATGAGTCTTACTGGAGCACTTTCCTCGGCGATCTCGGCGCTCAATTCGCAGAGCCAGTCGCTGGCAATGATTTCCGACAACATCTCGAACGCCGATACCACTGGTTACAAGACCACGTCGGCGATGTTCGAAGACCTGGTGACGGCGTCGAACACCGCAACCTCGTACACGTCCGGCGGCGTCACGGTGTCCGGCCGCGCCAACATCACCCAGCAGGGCCTGTTGTCCGCGACCACCAATGCAACCGACGTCGCGATCCAGGGCAGCGGTTTCTTCGTCACCACCAACGCGACGGCCGGCGGCACCACCTCGTATACGCGCAACGGTGCGTTCACCACCGACAATCAGGGCTATCTCGTCAACAACGGCAATTACCTCGAGGGCTGGCGCACGGACGCGCAAGGCAACATCATCGGCAATGCCTCGGCCGCGAGTCTCGGGCCCATCAACACGCAGGTCGCCTCGACCAGCGGCAGTGCCACCACGAAGGCGACGATCGCAGCGAACCTGCCCTCGGACGCAGCGACCGGCGCCACCTTCACCAGCTCGATGACCGCTTACGACTCGCTCGGAACCGCGAATTCGATCCAGATCACCTGGACCAAGACCGGCGCCAATGCCTGGACCGCGAGTTTTGGAAACCCGACGCTTGCTTCGAACTCGAGCACCACGACGGGAACGACGAGCAGCGGCACCGTGGCGATCACCTTCAACAGCGACGGTTCGCTCGCCTCGACGAATCCGAGCCCGCCCACAATCTCGGTGACCGGCTGGACCGACGGAGCCGCCAACAGCAGCATCGCGCTCAATCTCGGCACCGTCGGCAAGACCGACGGCCTGACCCAATACGCGTCGGGCGAGACGACGCCGCAGGTCAATCTCACCGGCATTACGCCCGATGGCCTTCCTTACGGCAAGCTGAGCAGCATCGCGATCGGAAAGGGCGGCGTGGTCGATGCGACCTACTCCAATGGGCAGACCATCGCGATCTACAAGATTGCGGTTGCGACCTTCAGCGACCCGAACGGATTGAACGCCGCGAGCGACGGCATGTATTCCGCGACGGCGGCCTCCGGCAGCGCCACGCTGCAGACCTCCGGGACCAACGGCGCCGGCACGATCTACGGCAGCGAACTGGAATCGAGCACCACCGATACCAGCGGCCAGTTCTCCAACATGATCTCGGCGCAGCAGGCCTATTCGGCGGCGTCGCAGGTGATCACCACCGTCAACAAGATGTTCGATACGCTGATCTCGGCGGTGTCGCGATGATGGCAAACGCAAGCCGCGAGGATGCCTTGTTGCGGAAGCTGCGGCGCCTGACCGCGCGAGCCGGCACCGTCAAGGCCGGCGATCGGGCGCAGCTCATCGCGTTGCTCGACGACATCGGAACGTTGCGAGATCTGCTGATGCGCGAATGCGCGCGGCTCGACCAGGAATTCAACCGGACTTCGGCCCGGGTAACGGCAATCACCGCGTATGGGCGCAGCGCACAATCGGTTCGCGCCCTGCGCCGCGGACACTAGCTTGAACGGGAGCGATGACATGACACCGGAACGCAACATCAAGATCAATCCCGCGGGCAATGACGAGCGCGCCAGGTCGCTGATCGAGCTGATCGACAATCTGATCGCGATCGTGAACGAGGAGAATGTCGAGCTCGCCAAGGGCCTGCCGGCCTCGCGGCTGAAGCAGGTCGACGAGAAGAACCGGCTTGCCACCCTGTTCGAGCAGTGCGTGGCCGAAGCCGTCGGCAAGACCGCAAACCTCAACGTCCAGGATCGCGTGCTGCGCGAGCAGCTGTTGGATCGGATCATGAAGCTCCGGGTCGCGATGGACGAGAATGTGTTGCGGCTGCGCGCGGCGATCGATGCCAGCAACCGCAGGATCGAGGCGATCATGCAGGCGATCCGCGAGCAGATCGCCAACGTATCGCCTTATGGGGCCGGCGGCCGTCGCGTCACGCCCGCGATGTCCTATGGCACCAACGTGCGGGCCTGATCGGGCCGGCGCCGAAGGGAGTGAGTCGTGTCGTCGCTCGATATTGCACGAAGCATCGCATTCAGCGGGCTGTCAGCCACCCAGGTGCAGATCAGCATCGCTTCCGCCAATATCTCCAATGCCGACACCAAGGGCTATACCGAGAAGACCGCCAACCAGAGCAGCAGTGTCACCTCCGGCGTCGGCACCGGGGTTACGATCACCGGGATCAGCAGCTCGGTCGACAAGCTGCTGCTGAAGTCGCTGGTCGGAGCCGATTCCGATCTTGGCGCCGCGGACACCAACAACAGCTATCTGACCGAGCTCCAGCAGCTCTACGGCAGCACATCGAACGGGGACAGCTCGACGACGGGCACCTCGCTGGCCAATACGCTCGCGGCATTCGAATCGGCGCTGTCGTCGCTGGCGAGCACGCCGAGCAGTGCGTCGCTGCAGTCGAACGCCGTCAGCGCGCTCAACGCGGTCACGGCGCAGCTGCAGCAGACCTCGAGCGGCATCCAGAAGCTGCGCGCCGATGCCGACCAGGACATCGCCTCGTCGGTCAGCGACATCAACACCGACCTGCAGCAGATCTCCGATCTCAATAGGCAGATCAAGCAGGAAGCGGCCGCGGGCCAGCCGACCGCCGATCTCGAGGACCAGCGCAACAGCGCGCTGCAGGACCTCGCGTCGCAAATGAATGTGAGCTATTTCACCACGTCGAGCGGCGATCTGCAGGTCTATAGCGGCTCGGGCCAGGCGCTGGTCGACAGCACGGCGCACCCGTTGAGCTACACGCCGACGTCCAATGTCACGGCATCGACGACGTATGTCGCGGGATCGGCGACGAGCGGTTTCAGCGGCATTACCGTCAACGGGGTCGACATCACCTCGCAGATCACCTCCGGCAAGGTCAGCGCGCTGATCGCCCTGCGGGACCAGACATTGCCGGCCGCGCAATCGCAGCTCGACGAGCTTGCCCAGCGGTTCGCCGCGAGCGTCAACGCCGTATCGAACCAGGGCACATCGGTGCCGCCGCCGGCCAGCCTGACCGGAACCGCCACCGTGAGCAGCGCGACACCGCTGTCGGCGACGGGAACAGTGCGGATCGCGGTCGCGGACAAGAGCGGCAATCTGGTGTCCTACCAGGACCTCAATTTGGCGTCCTACACGACGGTCGGTGCTCTCGCCACCGCGATCAACGGAATCTCGGGCGTATCCGCGTCGGTCGATGCCAACGGACATTTGACGATCTCTGCCACCGGTTCCGGCAACGGCATCGCAATCAACGAGATGACGAGCTCGATCGGCAGTTCGGGCAAGGGCTTCTCGGATTACTTCGGGCTCAACGACCTGATCACCGGGACCAGCGCATCCACCATCGCGGTTCGCAGCGACATCCTCAGCGGCACGGCGGCGCTGCCGACGTCGACGCTCGATGCGTCGTCGACCTTGACGGTCGGAAACTCGGTGCTGTCGGCGGGCTCGGCGACGGTCGTGAACGCGCTCTCGAGTGCACTGACGGGGTCGACCAATTTCGCCATGGCGGGTGGGCTGGGCGCCACCACCGGCTCCTTCACCGACTATGCGGCCGCGATCGTTGCCAACGTCGCCGGCAAGGCGACCCAGGCGTCGGCGACCTACACCGCCAAGCAGACCGCGCAATCGACCTATGCGAGTTCATTGTCGTCGCAATCCGGCGTCAACATTGACCAGGAGAGCGCGAATCTGAGCGCGTTGCAGAACAAATACGCCGCCGCGTCCCAGATCATTACGGCCATCAACGCCATGTTCTCGGCGCTGATGACCGCGATGAGCTCAGGCTAGGCATGAGGTCGTCGTCATGTTGATGCGTGTTGCCACCTTCGCGCAGTCGGATCAGATGATCACCAGTGCGCTGCGCCTGCAGGCGGCGATGGCCAATGAGCAGGTGCAGGAATCCTCTGGGCTGCAAGCCGAGGATTTCGGTGGTTACGGTTCCGGCGCCGGGCGCGTGATCAATCTGCAGATCTCGGTGACGCGGGCTCAGTCCTATATCGATGCCAGCAATCTCGCCGACAACAAGGTGCAGGCGATGTATTCGGCGGTCGGCTCCGTGACCGATATCATCACGCAGCTGCGGACCCAGCTCAGCGCGGCCACCACCGGCAGCAGCACGGCGACGGCATCGGTGATCAACTACGCCCAGCAGGCGATGTCGCAGATGCAGGGGTTGCTCAACACCCAGTATGACGGCGAATATGTCTTCAGCGGCGCCCGTACCGACACGGCGCCCGCGGATCTGTCGAACTTCGACACCGGCACCGGCTCGCTGACGACATCGGATACCAGCTACTACAAGGGAGACAGCGAGATCGCGTCGGTGCGCGTCTCGGACAGCCAGTCGATTTCCTACGGCGTCACCGCCGACAATCCGGCATTCGAGCAGGTCATGCGGCTGTTGAAATACGTCGGCAACAGCACGACGTTGACGTCGGGCGATATCTCGCAGGCACTGGACCTCGCCAGCACTGCGCTCGACGCGACGTCCACGGTGCAGGCCAAGCTTTCGACCGCGGCGTCGCAGATCGAGACCGCCAGCACCGACCAGAGCGACTACCAGAATTTTGCCAAGACCCTGTCGACCAACCTGACCAGTGTCGACGTCGCCGCGGTGACGGCGCAGCTTTCGACCTATCAGGCGCAGCTGACGGCGTCCTATTCGGCGATCTCCAAGATCCAGAGCATGAACCTGGCGAGCTACCTGCGATAGCGGGGCTGACGTTCCGGTCAGTGGCCGCAAGCAGGCCCGAGCTCTTTCCCCGTCATTGCGAGGAGCGTCAGCGACGAAGCAATTCATGTCTTCGCTTGTTGCGCGATGGATTGCTTCGCTTCGCTCGCAATGACGTGGAAAGAGCGCGCGCGATGATGTGGATGGTGGTCGCCTCCCTAGCTGCAATAAGCGCTAGCGGTTCAGGATCTTCAGCCAGACATCGCCGAGGATGATCGGCTCGCGGGGCGGGAGCCAGGTGAGGTCTGCGGCCTTGCCGAGCTCTGCGATGGTGCCCTTGGCTTGCAGATCGGCCAGCACCTTGTCGACGGCCTCCAGCAGCGCCTTGTCGATTTCGAGCGCAACGTAACCGCGATTGGCGCCGATCGGATAGTAATATCCCGACGCCGTGATCTTGGTATCCGGATGGCTGGCGCGGTAGGCGTCGAACCGGCGCAGGTCGAGCAGCGTGGCGTCGTATTCGCCGCGCTCGAGTTCGCCCAACAGGTCGCTGCGCCCGGGAACGAGGTGGGTGATGTCTTCGATCAGCTTTCCCTTGTCGAAGGTCATCAGGATGGCATCGCCCAGCGTGCCGCTTTCGATCGTCAGGCGAAGGCCGGCGAGATCGCCGATATCGGCGATCTTGCGCTCCTTGATCTTGTCCTTGGCCTTGGGACCGAGCACGACGGTCATCGGCGAATAAATATAGGGCTGGCTCGGAACCAGCACCCCGATCGGGATCCGGCGGCGGCGATCGTCGCGGGTGGCGCCGTCGAAATCCGGCAGCTTGGCCGTCGTGACGCCGGGCGCCTTCAGCGAATCCGTAGTGAGCGCATAGCCGCCCACCAGCGAGCAGCGGCCGTCCGACAGCAGGGCATTGGCTTCCAGCGCCGGGCTCGAATCCTCGTCGAGCTTGCTCTCGAACCACTGGATCTTGAGCGGACGTCCGAGCCGCTCGGCAATCACTCGGGCAAGCGCCACGTCGAAGCCGGCATCCGGCTTGCCGCGATGATGCGCCGACAAGGGCGGCAGATCCTCGTCGAGGCATACCTTGAGCGGCGCGTCGGCGGCATGGGCTGCCGCCGTCATGCCAAGAAGTAGGGCCGTCGCAACGCCGGCAAGCAGGGCCCTCATTGGGGCCTCCGGCTCGACAGGAAGGCCCAAACGTCGGCGATCTCCTGCTCGCTCAGGATGTCGGCCCAGGGCGGCATCTTGCCGTTCTTGCCTTGCTTCACGGTGGTCACGAAGCGGGTCTTGTCGCCGGCAAACGCGCGCAGGTCCGGCGTGATGGTGCCGGAGTTGACCATGTTGGGCCCATGGCAGTGCGAGCAGTTCTTGGCGTAGGTGACCTTGCCTTGGTCGGCCTGACCTTCAAGGTCGATTGCACCGGCTTGCTGTGCGGCTGCCGGGATCAAGGTGATCAAGGCCGCCGCGACGGCGGCGAAGATCGCCGCCGTCAACAGGGTTACTCTTTCAGTCACGTGTGCTCCGCGCTCAGTTCTTGACCGCGAAAACCCACACCGAGCCGCCGGGTGGCACCTTGGCAAGCCGCTCGTCGCCCGAGAACAGCGAATAGACGCCGCCATAGCCCGAGGTGACGGCGACATACTGCACGCCGTCCTGCTGCCAGGTCACGGGTTGTCCTTCGATGCCCGAGCCGGTCTGGAACTGCCAGAGCTTCTTGCCGTTGTCGGCGTCGAACGCCTCGAATTCGCCGGTCAGCTGACCGGAGAACACCACGCCGCCGGCGGTGGAGAGCACGCCGGAGAAGCGCGGAATATCGCTCGGCGCTTCCCACTTCGCCTTGCCGGTCATCGGATCGATCGCCTTGAGATGGCCGCGCGGTCCGGTGCCCCATTCCCAGGGGTCGGTGAGGTCCATGCCGAGATACCATTCGCCCTGCTTGAACGTCACCGGCTCGGCCTTGTACTTGCCGCCGAAGGCGAGCGTGTTGGCGTAGGCGAGGCCGGTCTGCGGATTGAACGACATCGGCTCCCAGTTCTTGCCGCCGAGGATCGACGGGTAGACCGTGACCTTCTTGCCGTCACGGGCATCCTTGGCGACGTCCGTCTCGATCGGCCGTCCGGTCTTCAGGTCGACGCCGGTGGCCCAGTTGACGTTCACATAAGGATTGGCCGCGAGCAGCTTCCCGTTGGTGCGGTCGAGCACGTAGAAGAAGCCGTTGCGATTGGCATCCATCAGCACCTTGGTCGGCTTGCCCTCGACGTTCATGTCGGCGAGCACCATCTCGGCCACCGAGTCGTAGTCGAACGGGTTGTTCGGCGAGAACTGGTAGTGCCACTTGATCTTGCCGGTCTTCGGATCGAGCGCGAGCACCGAGCAGGTGTAGAGGTTGTCGCCGGGACGCACCGCCGAGTTGAACGGTCCGGGATTGCCGATGCCCCAATACACCGTGTTCAATTCGGCATCGTAGGAGCCGGTGATCCAGGTCGACCCGCCGCCGAGCTTCCAGGTATCGCCCTTCCAGGTGTCGCCACCGGGCTCGTCCGGGGTCGGGATCGAGTAGGTCCGCCAGAGCTTCTTGCCGGTGGCGGGATCCCAGCCGTCGATGAAGCCGCGGGTGCCGAATTCAGCGCCCGAGATGCCGGTGATCACGACGCCGTCGGCGACCAGCGGCGCCACCGTCATCGAGTAGCCTTCCTTGATGTCCGCAGCCTTCTCGCGCCACAGCTCCTTGCCGGTCTTGGCATCGAGCGCGATCACATTGGCGTCGAGGGTGGTGCGGAACAGCTTGCCGTCATAAAGGGCGGCGCCGCGATTGATGATGCCGCAGCAGACGATGCGCGGCGTCTCGGCGGGATATTCGACCTTGGTCTTCCAGATCTGCTTGCCGGTCTTGGCGTCGATCGCGATCGTGGCGTTGTGCGTGGTGACGTAGAGGACGCCCTGGTAGACGAGCGGCTGCGATTCCTCGCTGCGGTCGTCGTTCAGGCTGTAATTCCAGACCGGCACCAGATTTTTGACGGTGTCCTTGTTGATCTGGTTCAGCGTCGAGAAGCGCTGAAGGTTGTAACCCATTCCGTAATTGAGAACGTTCGACGTATCAGTCGCACCCTTGACCAACTGCTCGTTGGTCTGAGCGCTTGCACCATACGATGCAAGAAGCACGAGGCTTGCGGCCAGCGCAATGCGTCTCATCCTATCCTCCCAATGAACCTTTGCTGCACGCCTATTCCTGACGTTGCGAACGGAACCATCGGCCTGAAACCAAAACGGGTCAATACGAAAACGTGAACGAACCCCAGCCATCGCGGGAGGCCGGTCGATCGTGTCAGTTTTTCGCTGATGCGTCCGTGGCTTACCGTCGCGTGGAATACACAACGGCACCGCGCGGTTCGCACTTATGCCGCAGCGCGAACGGTTCGATCAGCTCGACGGTGCATGAGGGCAGGCGCTTGGCCGGGGCTTCGTGCCGCGCTTGTCAGGCGGCACATTGCAATTGTCGATGCGCTGCTCGTCTGTCCATTTGCGTCCGAGCCGCTCCTTGCCTGTGAGCACCCGCGGCTGAACCGCCTCGGCCGACGGGACAGGGGCCCCGTTCTGCGCGGAGACGGGTGCAATCAGACCGAGCGCAACGACGCAGCCCAACATGGTCCTGCAAATATCGCTCATGGGGTCACCTCGCGCGTTCTGGCGCAAATGCAATCGACGGAGCGCCATCGATGATGCGTCAGGCCGTCTGTTTCCACCCGAAACCCGACAGGGGCGCACCGGCTGCACTAGCTGTGGAAGCTTCGCCGAAGCTGCTATGGTGAACTTCGATTGCGGACCTGCTCCGTACCTCGCGCCGGAGCGGCATCAATGGAGACGAACGATGATCTCGCGCCGATCGCTTGCTTTGACTTTGGCTGCTGCCGTCCTGTCAGGGCCCGCTCTGGCCGCATCCGGTGGTCGCAGCGTGCTCAAGATGCTCGACCCCGACAATGACGGCACCGTCGACCTTGCCGAAGCCAAGAAGGCTCCCGCCGATCTGTTCGCGAAGCTCGATCCCGACCACGACGGTACGCTCGATGTGCGTGAATTGCGCGGACGGCTGACCGCGAAAGAGCTCAAGATGGCGGATCCGGATCACGACGGCACTCTGACGCTCGACGAATACCTCGCGGTCGTCGAGCAGCGTTTCAAGGCCGCCGATCCCGACAATGACGGAACGCTTGATGCGAAAGAGCTGAAGTCGCGCGCCGGCCGGGCGTTGCTGCGCTTGCTCAAATAGTCGCGGGCCCGCGAATTTTTCCGGACGGATTCCGGGTATTGATGCTGGATTCCGCGTATAACAAAAAAATTGCGATTTCGCTCTTGGGCAAGACGCGGCCGGCGCAATCGGGTTTCCTTCACCGTGCGTCGCCGACCGGCAGCCGGAAAATGCCTGACAGATCAGTGTCGGAATTTCCCAGCCGTTCCAAAGCCGGGCAGGCGTCCGCGAGCCGTCGTCCGTTTCGGCATGTCCAGCAGCGAAGTCGGGTCCTTACCCGCCCGGCTTGCACCCTGGAAAAGCCAGCCCTAGCTTGCCGCGCGGCGCGAGGCTTTGCGCCAACTTATACTTGGGAGAAGGAAATGGCCTGGAAAACACCGAAGATCGTCGAAGTGCCGGTCGGCATGGAAATCAACATGTACGCCTGCGCAGCGCGCAAGTAAGACCACCTGACGACCTGCCGCGGCTTCGATGGCAAACGCCGTCGGAGCCGTGGCAGTGTCGGCGGGTCCCTCGATCTCCGGACGCCGGTCGAAATCATCGCTCCGGTCCTGTCGCACAAAGCCTCACCTTAGTCGACTTCGACGATCCCGCCCAAGACCTCAACCGTCCATTGTCGGATTGTGCTGCGCTTATGCCCGGCCAGCGCCGCTGCCTGCCTGTGAAACGAATAGATCGTCACGCGCCTTGCGCGTGCTCAGGGGCGGCTCTTGAATCGCGCATATCGAAGCGCGAGGGTGGGTAGCACCAGCAGGCTCAGTGCCATCGAAGTCATCAGGCCCCCAAGGATGACGATCGCCATCGGGCCTTCGATTTCACGTCCCGGTTCTCCTGCGCCGATCGCGAGCGGCAGCAATCCGAGGCCTGTCACCAGAGAGGTCATCAGGATCGGGACGAGGCGGTCGGCCGCGCCCTCGATTACAGTATCCAGTCCCCACACGCGACCGTCGACCAGGACCAGATGCTCGTAATGCGAGATCATCAGGATCGAGTTGCGCAGCGTGATTCCGAACAGCGTGACGAACCCGACCATCGACCCGAGCGAAAGCAGGCCACCGGTTAGCGCCAGGGCGAACACGCCGCCGACAAACGCAAACGGCAAGTTGATCATGACCAGCAACAGGTTTCGCCAATGACCGGTCACCATCGCAAGCAGAACGACGATGCCCATCCCGGCCAGCAAGGAATTGACGATGAGATCGTGCCGCGACCGGGCCTGGGCCTCGGCCGCACCGGCAAACTCCACGTGAGCACCGGGCGGCAGGGTGACCTCGCGGGTCAGCTTGCGTTTGGCGGCGGCCACGAAGGATTCGAGATCGCGGCCGCTGACGTTCGCCGTGACGGTCTGAACGCGCTGCGCATTCAGGTGCTGGATCTGATAACGGCCCGAGGTCTCGTAGACGTCGGCAATTTGCTTCAGCAGAACGTAGGCGCCGCTCGGCGTGCGTACAGGCAGGTCACCGATCTGAGTGACTCGGGCGCGGGCATGCGCGTCGAGGATCACGATGACATTGAAGACGGCATTGCCTTCATATCCCTGGCCGACGACATCGCCCTGATAGGCGGTCCGAATGAGTTCGAGCGCTTCGACCGCATCGAGCCCCCAGCGCTGCAGATCCGTCGGGCGAAGCGTCACGTTGACCTGCGGCATTCCGGGCGGGGATCGTTGCTGCACGTCGGCGGCCCCCGCGACTTCATCCAGTTCGCGCGCGACGTCGCGCGCAGCGCGCTCGAGCAAATCGAGATCGGGTCCGTAGATATTGACGACCACCGCCGCGGTGAAGCCGGAGACGGTCTCCTCGACGCGTTCCGTCAGGTAGGTCTTGCTCGAGAAGGAAACACCGGGGAAGCCGGCAAGAGCGGTCCTGATGCGCGCTTCTGCGGCGGATTGTGCCCGACCCGAGAGCCCCGGCTCCAAATCGACCTCGAACTCGCTGGAATGCGGACCGACGGTGTCGATGCCGGCCTCGGCCCGGCCTGCATGCTGCGCCACCCGGCGTACACCCGGGATTTTTAAGAGCGTATCGGTCATCAGCTTGCCGATACGAAGCGATTCGTCGAGCGAGGTGCCGGGGATCGCGGAGACGTGCAGGATCAGGTGGCCTTCGCGCAGATCCGGCAGGAAGGTCCCGCCGAAGAAAGGCAGCATCGCCGCGCCGGCGATCGTCAAAACCGCGGCCGCCGTCATCACCAGCTTCGGGTAGCGCCCGATATGACGCAGCAAAGCCTGGTAGTGGCGACGGGACCACCGCACCGCAGGCGGTTCATGCAGGCGCTGTCCGCCGGTCCTGCCGACGAGGAGCAGCATGGAGAGCGCCGGCGTCACCGTAAGGGCGACCGCCAGCGAGGCGAGCACGGCCAGGATGTAGGCGATGCCCAGAGGCCCGAAGAGGCGGCCGGCAATGCCGGAAAGCGTCAGGATCGGGAAGAAGACGAGCAGCACCGCAAACGTCGCATAGGCAACAGCGGTACGCACTTCGAGGAAGGCATCGAGCACGGCGCGAGCCTCGGGTCTCGGCACCGTCGCCCGGCGGTTTTCGCGCAATCGACGTACCACATTCTCGACGCCGATCACGGCGTCATCGACGACCTCGCCGATCGCGATTGCAAGGCCGCCCAGCGTCATCGTGTTGAGCGTTTCACCCATCCATTGCAGTGCGAGCACGGCCGCAATCAACGAGAGGGGAATGGCAGTGCAGCTGATGATCGAGGTGCGCCAGTCGAACAGAAACAGAAACAGCACAACGACCACGAGCGCCCCGCCGATCAACAAGGCGTTGAGCACGTTCTCGGTCGCCGCGTCGATGAAATTGGCAGGCCGGAAAATGTCCGCATGGAGCTTGACGCCGTCGGCTTCAAGGCCCGGTCGCAGCTCTTGCAGGGCGGCTTCCGCCCGCGTGGTGACCTCTCGCGTGTTCGCGCCGTATTGCTGGCTCACCATGAGCATGATGCTGGGCACGCCGTCGATGAGGGCGGCCCCGATCGGTGGCTCGGGAGCGGTCACGACGGTGGCGACGTCGCCGAGAACCACGCTCGCGCCGCCTTCGTGCAGAAGAACGGTGCGGGCAAGCTGATCGGGCGTCAGGGACTGCCCCTGGGTTTGCAGCGTGACGCGCTGATTGGCGGTATCGATGAAGCCGGCGCCCCGTACGCCGGTGGCTTTGCGCGCGGCCGCCAATACATCGTTCATGCCGACCCGGAATCGGATCAGGTCGTCCGGGCGGACCTGCACTTGCAGAGACCTGACGTCTTTGCCGTAAGTGGATACTTGTGCCACGCCTGTGACGGCCAGAAGCCGTCTTGCCACGGTCCAGTCCGCAACGGTGCGCAATTCCATCAGCGAGCGCCGGTCGGACGTCAGGCCAATGACCAGCACCGTGCCGGCCAGCGGAGTCAACGGTGTCATCGAGGGCGGCTGCACGCCTTGCGGTAGCCGCGCTGCCACGGCCGAGAGACGCTCCGTCACCAATTGGCGCGCCCGATAGATATCGCTGCCCGGCTGGAAGACGACCGTCACGACGGAGAGGCCCTGGATCGACGACGAACGCAGGCTCTCGACGCCGGCCAGGCCGTTGATCGACGTTTCGATCTGCTGCGTGACCAGGATCTCGACATGCTCCGGGCTGAGGCCGGGAGCTTCGGTCTGGATCGTGACCTGTGGCGGTGCGAATTCGGGGAAGACGCCGTATTTGGCTTCGCCGAGCGCGAACAGGCCGTAGCCCAGCAGCGCGAACGAAAGCGCGAGCACGATGCCGCGGAAGCGGATGGCGAACGCGACGAGAGCGGCTTGCGGTCCTGAACGGTCGGAGCCGGTGCCGTCAGTCATTGTCATCGCCGCTCCGAAGCTCGCTCTTGGCCTCCTCGGACAGCAGGACCTGTGCACCCCGGATGACGATTTCGGATCCCGACGGGATGTCTCGGACGACGTAGTCGTCATCCGAGACCGGCTGATCCGTGCTGATCGGATGCCGCCGGAAGCTGTCGGGGCTCACGCGCAGGTAAACCCACGATCGGCCCTGCCATCGCACGATCGCGGTATCCTCGATGAACACGCCTTCGTAAGTGGTGCCCGACGGCACATAGACAGTGGTGTTCATGCCGGGCAGCAGACCGCTGTCGCCGGGTGCCGAGAAGAAATAGCTCAATCCCTGAATCCGGGGGTCGGTGCGTGTTGCCGGGGAGACGTACTGCAAATCGATATTCGCATTTCGCGTCGGCGCCTGTGCGAGGGCCGTTCCCGGAGTTGCGGTGACACTCACGCCGGGCGGCAGCGTCACCTGAACCAGGAACTGATCGCGCTCGATCAGCCTGACGACCGTGGGCGAACGCTCGACGATTCCGCGGCCGATCACCGGCCCCCATTCCTGCTGTGCTGTTGCTGCGAGAGTCCTGAGCTGCGATTCCGCCGCGGCAAGCGCGGCCTTGTCGGTTCGCAGCGTTCCCTCCGCGGTTTCGGCTTCCTTTCGCGGGAGCGCGGCGGAGTCGACGAGATTCTTGGTCCGGTCGAATGCGCTCTTCGCGACTTCGAGCTTGGCCTGCGCTGTCTGGAGTTGAGCCTGCGCATTGGCGTAGCTGTTGGTGAGCTCCGTGATGCGCGAGATGTCCAGCACTGCACCGTATGCGCGGAATTGCTCAGGATGCGGAGCGGCTTCCACAACCGAAGTTTCGAGCCCGATCTGTCCCTGCTGGCTGGGCGTCAGCTTGACCGGTGCCTGGTCGCTGTTTGCGGTGCGGGAGGGCTCGGTGCGGCTTGAATCCGGCTTGTCCGGCTGCGGCTCCGCCGCGGCGCGCCGAACTTGGCCCGTGACAGCCCAAGCGCCGGCGCCGAGCGCCAGCAAGCACATGGCGACCGCGACGCCGCGCCGGGAGGTTTCCGTAAGAGCCATCAGCCTGTTAGCAGTTGTGGGAACCAGCTTATTGACGAAATCAACCGGCGGCAAGGCGTCGGTTTCACGGTTGTTGGCTCGGGTCACGCCGGTGTGCTGCGGGGCCGCGACGGCCGGGTTCCGCTTGATCTCGCGCGAAAATGAAACTTCCGGCTGCTGTGGGCGTAGCGCTTATGTTATCTTTTTGATGACGCCCGCGAGGTCTCATGCATGAACCCGATTGATCTGATCGTCACTGTATGTGCCGTGCTGTCGCCCGCCACCTGCGAGGAGCAGCATCTGGTGTTCAACTGGAGCGGCTCGCTGCAGCAATGCGCCATGGCCGCGCCGCCCTACATCGCGCAGTGGGTCGGCGAACATCCGAAATGGACCGCGGTGCGATGGCGGTGCGAATATCCGCACACCAATGATCGCGCGAGCGCGGACGGCAAGCCCCCGGCGGGTTAGCCGTTATTTGTTGCAGTCCTTCAGGTCCTTGTCGGACACCGAAAACACCGCGTCGGCCTTGATCTCGATGTCGCGTGCGAAGCACTGCTTGCCTTCGCTATAGCCGACCTTGGCATCGTAGCGGCCGGGCTCGACGCCGGTGATACGCAAGCGCTCGTCGTGGTCGACTTCCTTGTCCTTGTCGTTCAGCGTCTGGTTGGGACCCCATTCATTCTTGCCCGCCGGCGACAGCTCGAAGCTCGAAATCGTGGCGCTGGTCAGATTCCACAACCGGATGCCCTTGCCCTTGCTTTGGGCGAGCACTGCGGCCGGCAGCACGAGCAAGGCAACTCCAACGGCAATCGACGCACGCGACATCCGACCTCTCCCTAACGCTTCGTCCAAGGATGACGGCGTCTCACATATTTGCAAGGTCCAACTGCGAGAGCTGCCGCTTGAGTTCGTCGATCTCCGGCTCGCTGCGCGTCGCGCGCGGCGTGGCGATAGTCTCGACGTGAAGGATTCGGGCCGGCCGCGGCGACAAGAAGAACAGGCGATCACCGAGGCGGACTGCGTCGTCGAGATCGTGGGTGACCAGGAGCGTCATCATCTTCCGGGTCGCGACCAGCGTCGCGACCTGGTCGCGCAGCCGCCCCGCCAGCGCGTTATCGAGCGAGGCCAGCGGCTCGTCGAGGATCAGGAAATCCGGCTCGATGGCGAAGGCGCGGGCGAGGGCGACGCGGCGGGCGAGGCCGAGCGACAGCTCGCGGGGAAAGTGGTTGCGATGCGCGCTCAGTTCGAGCACCTGGAACAGCGCCGCCAGCGTGCTGTCGTCGACCTCAGGTGCGGCGAGCCGTACGTTCTCCTCGACGGTGCGCCAGGGCAACAGCCGCGGCTCCTGGAACACCATGCCAAGGCGCATGCCGGGCGATCTCGTGACGTGGCCCCGGTAGTTGCCGTCGAGCCCGGCGAGAATCTTGAGCAGGGTGCTCTTGCCGCAACCCGACGGGCCGAACAGCACGCCAACCTCGCCGGCGTTCAAGGTGAAGGCGACGTTGTCGAGTACGTCGTGCCGCTTCCCGGCTGCGCTCTCGAAGCTCTTGCCTGTGATATTGACCTCAAGCTGCACGGAGCCGCCACCGCGTTAGCCTGGTTTCAAACGGCTGCACCATCAGCGTCTCGATGACCAGGACGACACCGGCAAAGCTCAGCGAGTAGGCAAGCAGCAGCGGAATGTCGAACAGCTGGAAGGCGACGCCGATCTCGAAGCCGACACCGTTCGGCCGGCCGAGATATTCGGCGACCAGCACGATCTTCCAGACCAGCGAGAGCCCGGAGCGCGCCGCGGCCGCAATGTAGGGCGCAAGCTGCGGCAGGATCACATGCCGGAACGCGCGGCCGCGCGGCAGGGCAAACGCCGTTGCCATCTCGTCGAGCGCAGGGTCGAGCGCACGGGCGCCCTCGCGCAGGGTGACGACGGCAGTCGGCAGCTTGTTGATGGCGATGGCCGCGATCGCCGCGACCTCGGTCAGCCCGGCCCAGATATAGGCCAGCACTATGACGACCAGCGCCGGCAGGTTGAGCAGCAGGATCAGCCATGGGTCGCCAAGGCGATTGGCGAGCGAGACGCGGCCCATCAGGTAGCCGATCGCCGAGCCGAGCGCCATTGCCAGCGTGAAGGCCAGCGCGACGCGCGCCAGCGTCGCGCCGAGGTTGACGAACAGCGCCCCCGATCGCGCCTCGGCGATCAGCACCGAAAGCACCGCCGGCGGCGCTGGCAGCTTCGCGTCGCCGATCAAGAGCGAGGCAATCCACCAGGTCGCGATGAACAGCGCGAATGACAGGAGGCGCAGCACCGCTAGTCTCCCGGGATCGCTTGATAGAAGGTGCCGGGATCGAGCTCGGTGGCCGTCCCGACCAGATCGCGGCCGCCGAGTTGCGCCAGCACCCGGTAGAGCACCCGCGCGTCCGCCTCTTCGTCAGCGATCGGACGCCGCGGGATGCCTTCGCGATAGCGGTCGCGATAGGCCCGCAGGGTCGCGGCATCCTGCGCGCCGGTGAGCGGCGCGATCGCGTCCCATTCGGCGTCCGAGGTCGCCAGAATCTCTTTCGCGGCGCGCGTCACGGCGATGAAGCGGGCCACCAGGTCCTTGTTGGCGCCAGCCCAGGCTTCGTCGAACACGTAGCCGATCATCGCGATGCGGCCCTTGCTGCCGAGCTTTTGCAGGACCTCTTCCATGCCGGCGAGCCGGCGAAAGCCCTTGGCCTCGAGCGCGGCGCAGAAATTCCAGTAGTTGAGTGTTGCGTCCATCTCGCCGCCCAGCGTCTTGGCGGCGAGCAGTGGCGGCGCGCCATAGACGATGGTCGCCTGCGACTTCAGTTCGACGCCGTCCTGCTTCAAGGCGGCTTGCAGCAGCAGCCAGTTCTTGTCGATGGCGCCGCCGGCGACGGCAAGCTTGCGCCCCTTGAGATCGGCGAGCGTTTTGACCGGCGAGGTTGCCGGGACCATCACGGCGCCCAGCGCGCTCGAATATGGATAAAACTGCAGCTTGGCACCGAGCGATCGCTCGCGCGACACCCAGGGCCAGTCGGATACCATTACGTCGGCCGTGCCGGAGCGCAGCGCGATCTTGCCAGCCTCGGGACTGGCGAGTTCGACGACATCGATCGACAGATTGGCCTTCTTGTCGAGACCATGGGAGCGAATGACAGCCAGTTCCCAGGCCAGCGTTCCGGTCTTCTGCGCTGCAACGCGGATGGTCTCCGCGTTGCACGAGGTGCCGAACTGCATGACCGCCAGAACTGCCGCAGCCAACACCGTGCGTACAGACATGATCATCGTTTCTTGAGCCACTTCCCCGAATGTTTTCTTTTCTGATCAACACCCATAGCATAGCTTGCCGGAAGAGAAGAGGAAGCACGACCATGGCAGGAGCTGGCATGCTACGACCGATTGTCGCCGTCTCGGCGGTTTTCCTGGCCGTGCTCCTGGCCGTGCTCGCCGGGACTTCCATGGGGGCGCGGGCTCAGGAGATCAACGACTATCCGACCTCGGCGCGGGCGGAGTATGTGTTCGGCTGCATGAAGGCCAATGGCGAATCACGGCAGTCGATCGAGCAATGCTCCTGCTCGATCGACGTCGTCGCCTCCATCATCCCCTATGATCGCTACGTCACCGCCGAAACGGTGCTGAGCATGGCGCAGGTGCGCGGCAATCTGGGCGGCCAGTTCCGCTCGTCCGAGCAGGCCGCGAACGCGCTCAACGACCTCAGGCGCGCCCAGGCCGAAGCCGAAGTCAGGTGCTTCTAGAGCGTTGATCGCGAGATCGCGTACCCTTCAGGTCCCGGGATTCTCGACCTTCCATTCGTGCTCGAAGACGTGCCCGTCGGTATCCTTGGCTTCGGCACGGAAGTGCTTGGCGCCGTTCGAGACGTAGGTGAAGCGGATGTTGGGGTCCTCGGAAATCGAGATTCCGCCCTCCACGGCCAACACCGGACTGTCGTCCTGCCAGATGTGCAGCTCGTTGACGAAGAAGGCCGGGATATAGAGCTGCGTGACCTGGTCCATCTGCAGGCCTGAATTGTTAGGATGCCCGATCATGATCTGGGCTTCGCGCGTGCTGGTCGCTGGCCCCTGTTCGGACTTCGTGAATTGCCGGTAGCGCATCTGGCCGAGGTGGTTCTTGGCTTCCTCGACGTTCTTGCCGGCCGGTGCCGAGCAACCGCCGGATGCCTTGACGTAAACTTTGCTCACATAGAGCTTGCCGTCGCTGAGCTCCGCGACGGCGTGCACGTTGGTGTAATTGTTGACACGGACGCGGGTCGAGATCTCGGTGACATTGGCGTCCGGCCCGAGCGTGAATTTTGCGGCCATCGGCGCGGGGTTTTCGTCGATCACGAGCGTGATGGCGACGACGCGGCGGCTGTCGCTGGGTTGCAGCTTGGTGCGCAGCGTCACCGGAACGATCGCCGCGTCCTCCGCGCGCGCCGGCATCTCGATGCCGATGACATCGTTGCCGTCATTCATCGGACGATTGCTGAAGATGTCCTGGACGAGGCCCGGCCAAGGATCATAGGTCTCGGCAGCGGGCGCGGCCGGTGTGCCCAGCGCGATCGCAACGAGGCTGGCGATGCAAAGCAGGCGGGCGTGATGTCCGGTCATGTTCGCGAAATCCTATGCAGCCGCATCACTATAGGACCAACAGCTACTCCCATTCAATTTCCGAGAATGCTGCAGTTGCGTTGCGGGCGTTGTAATCATCGAACAATTGCCAGCGCGGCCGCTCAGCTGCCGCGGCGTGCTCCGCCGCAGCCGTGATCGGCTTGCCGCTTTTGACCAGCGCGCGCACATCCGTGGCCAGCGTCTCGAGATAATGCCGTTCGTCGGTGAGCGCCGCAGGCCATGCGCTCACGGGTCCGTGACCGGGAACCACGCGCGCGGCGGGAATCGCGGCGAGGTCGCCGAGCGCGCGCAGCCAGCCCTTGAGGCTGCCGTCGACCACGGGAATATGCTCGAGGAACACCATGTCGCCGGCGAACAGGGTGCCGCTGCGCTCGTCGAAGACGGTGAGGTCATTGTCGCTGTGGGCAGGCGGCCAGGCCTTCAGAGTGAGGCTCCGTCCGCCGAGGTCGAGCTTCAGTGTGTCCTCGACCAGCACGGTCGGTGGAATGATCCGCACCTCGTCGATCAAGGCATCGCCCATGGTCCGCCGAAACCCGTCGAGATAGAATTGCCCGCGTGCCGCCAGCGCGCGGGGCAGGGCCTTGTGGCCGACAAAGCTGGTCCCGTCGCCGACGAACGCCGCGTTGCCGAAGCTGTGGTCCGGATGCGCGTGGGTGTTGATCACGTAGCGGATCGGCTTGTCGCTATGGCTGCGCACCGCGGCGAGCAATTGCCGCCCTTCGCGGACGCTGCCGCCGGTGTCGATGACGGCAACGGCACTGTCGCCGATCACGAAGCCCACATTGGCGATGGCGCCTTCGTTCTCGCGCGTCATCAACGCAGTGACGCCGGTGTGAACGAATATTCCGGGGGCGACTTCGCTCACAGGCAATTCCGCCTCTTGCGCCCGCGCTATGGTCGGCGCCCAAAGCATCAGGAGCAGCGCAAGCACCGAACCGCCATGAGCCATGTTTCCGCCTCAGTTTCTCCGGGACGCGTGAACGATGTCGTCTCACGTCCGTTTGCGCTGCAACAAGCAACGCGGCGCCGTCGCGATCATTATCCCTGTTGCACGTCATGCTTTGCCGGGCAATTGCCTGATGACGGTGACCTGTCCGCTCAAGAGGAGACCGCGTGATGAGAGTTGTCGGATGCCGTCCAGTCCTGTTCGCGCTTGTCGGCTTTATCGCCTGTGTCGCCGGCCGCGACATCGCGCGTGCGCAGGTCAATGAGCAGGGCGAACTCTCCATCGAGCTGGTCGATCCCAAAGTGCTCCGCATCTGTGCCGATCCGCGCAACCTGCCGTTCTCGAACGACAAGGGCGAGGGCTTTGAGAACAAGATCGGCGAGCTGTTCGCCGAGAAGCTGCAGAAGAAGCTCGATTACATGTATTTTCCGCAGGCGACCGGCTTCGTGCGGGTCACCCTCGGCTCGCATCGCTGCGACGTGATCATGGGATTTCCGCAAGGCGACGACCTCGCGCAAGGCACCAATCCGTATTACCGCACGGCCTATGCGATCGTCGCCAAGCCGGGCAGCGGACTGGATGAGGTCACGACGCTCGAGGATGAGCGGCTGAAGGGCAAGCATATCGGTATCGTCGCCGGAACGCCGCCGGCGACCAACATGGCCATCAACGGGCTGATGGGCAATGCGAAGCCTTATCCGCTGATGATCGATACGCGCTACGATTCTTCGGCCGAGACGATGATGAACGATCTCGAAAAGGGCGAGATCGATGCCGGCATCCTGTGGGGGCCGATGGCGGGCTTTTATGCCAAGAAGGCGAATCCGCCGCTGCACATCACGCCGCTGGTCAAGGAGACCACGGGACCGAAGCTGGTCTATCGCATCGGCATGGGCGTGCGCGGGTCCGACCAGAACTGGAAGCGGCAGCTCAATCGCCTGATCCAAGAGAACCAGCCGGCGATCAACAAGATCCTGCTCGCCTTCGGCGTTCCGCTGCTCGACGAGAACGATCGTCCGATCGGGCCGGAGACCGCTACCAAGTCGCCATGATCAAACTGGCGGTCATGCTGGCGGTGCTGGTGGTCGCCGCTTCGCCTGTCCGCGCGCAGGACCAGCCCGCAGAGCCCGAGGGGTACCGCACCGAGGATTACCGCGCGCCGGTGCCGGCCACGCTTGCCGGCGCACGCGTGCTCACGACCGAGGAAACGGCAGCGATCTGGCGCGACGGGTCCGGTGCCTTCGTCGATGTGCTGCCACGCCCGCCGAAGCCGAAACTGCCCGCCGGCACGGTGTGGCGCGAGCGGCCGCATCGCGACATCCCCGGCAGCATCTGGCTGCCCGACACCGGCTACGGCAAGCTTGCCGCGTCAACCGAGGACTATCTGCGGCGCGGCCTGGCGCGTGCCTCCGGCGACGACAGAGCAAAATTGCTCGTGATCTATTGCCAGGAGAGTTGCTGGATGTCGTGGAATGCAGCCAAGCGCGTGCTGTCCTACGGCTACCGCAACGTGGCGTGGTATCCGGAGGGAACCGACGGATGGGAACGGGCCAAGCTGCCGCTGGCGGATGCGGAGCCCGAGCCGCGCGAGGGCGAGCAGTAACGCCGTCCTCGCAAGGCCAGGAAAGCGCTCCAGCGCAAACGCTCGAGCGCGTTATTTCTCCTTGTCGAGCTTGTCGATGGTCTTGCCGCCGTCGCTGTCCGACGCGGTGAACGTCACTTTGTCACCGGCGTGGAAAGCTTCGAGCGACTGCCCCTTGGGCACCTTGTATTCCTGAATCGCAGCGCCGGTCGCGCCCACCGTGCCGCTCTGCGTCTGCTGGATCGAGATCGTGCTGCGCAGTCGGTCAATCTTGGTGACCATTCCCGACATGGATTGCTGGGCCAAAGCCGCTGAGGTGATCAGGCTCGCAGCGGCGAGGCTGGTCATGACGATCTTGGCTGCTCTCATCGAGGTCTCCCAACTTCAGATATAGTTGGAGACAACGAACGGGGAGCGCGGTTGGTTCCGGGCCGGTGCGGCCCAGGAGGCACATGAGGGGGCAGGTTTAATGTTCGCCGGGGCGATCGGTCGCAGGCCTCAATCCAGTTCCTGCTGGATGGTGCGGCTGAGCGCAAACAGGCGCTGATCGATTGTGGTCGGCACCTCGCAGACGAATTTCACCACCCGTCCGCGGTCCTCGAAGATCCGCGTCTCCCAGACCAGCTGGTTGCCGAGTTCGTCGACCTTGGCCTGGTCCGGCGGGGTGGCATCCTGCAGCGCCTGCAGCTTGACCGTGTCGTCGCGGATCTTCTCCGCGGCCTCGCGCTGCTTGCGCATCACGCGCTCGAGCCCGTTCATGACCGAGGCGCGCTGCCCGTTGAGCGTATCGAACAGGCCCGCGAACAGCAGCTTTCCCGCATTGGCCTTGTCCGCCGCGGCGGCCTGCAGGAACTCGGTGATCTGCTTCTGCGCATCCTCGAGCGGGACGCGGCGCGCCGCGAGCTTGGTCGCGAGTGCGCTGATCTTCGGATCGTCCCTCCATTTGGTCTCGGCGTCGCCGAGCGGCGGCCCGGCCCAGACCGCGGCGAGCGAGATCTCGGGCACCTTGGCCTGTTGGCAGGGCCAATCCGGATAACGTGGGTCCGCGGCCGATGCGACCTGGCTCGACAGCACTGTCGCGAGCAGCGCACCAAATCCCCATCGCCAGCCTGTCATGCCTCGCCTCCGCCGGGGCCGCGGCGCACCAGGCCGCGCGATGGATCGTAAGCCAGGATCGCGCCGATCATGAACACCACCGTGCAGCCGCCGACCACCGCGAGCGAAATCCAGTTCATCTTGCCGTAGAGTGCAAACCGGATCAGCTCCACTGCATGCGTGAATGGGTTGCACTGGCAGACGTAGTACAGCATCGGGCTGCCTTCCTGCACGCGCCAGAGCGGGTAGAGCGCCGACGAGGCAAAGAACATCGGGAAGATCACAAAGTTCATCACGCCGGCGAAATTTTCCAGCTGCTTGATGCTGGCGGAGATCAGCATGCCCAGTGCGCCGAGCATCAGGCCCGACAACACCAGCGCCGGAAGCACGGTGAGGTAGCCGATGGTCGGCGGCGTGATGTCCCAGAACCACGCGATCAGCAAGAAGGCGTAGACCTGCAGCAATGACACCGCGGTGCCGGCGAGCAGCTTGCAGAACAACAGATAGCCGCGCGGCAGCGGGCTGACCAGCAGCGTGCGCATGTTGCCCATCTCGCGGTCATAGACCATCGACAGCGAGGATTGCATGCCGTTGAACAGCTGGATCATCGCCATCAGGCCGGGCGCGATATAGACCTCATAGAGGATGTAGGTCTCATAGGGTGGGATGATCGAGATGCCGAGCACCTGACGGAAGCCGGCCGCGAAGATGAAGAGCCAGACCAGCGGCCTGACCAGCGCCGAGACGAAGCGCTCGCGCTGATGCAGGAAGCGCAGCGCCTCACGCCAGACGATGCCGTTCAGGCAGACGATGTATTCCGACACCGAGAAGCCGCTTCGCTCAGACGTGACCGTCGTGCTGCTCATGTTGGCGGTTTTCCGGTGAGGGTTGCCGTTCCGGTCAGGCGCATGAACGCGGTGTTGACGTCCTGGGCGCCCGCGTCCGCGATCACGCGCGCCATCGGGCCTTGCGCCAGCATCCGGCCCTGGTGCAGCACCACGAGGTCGTCGCCCGGCATGATCTCGTCGAACAGATGCGTCGCCCAGAGCACGCCGATGCCCTGCTCGGTGACGAGCTGGCGGACATGGTCGAGAATGTCGGCGCGCGCCTTGACGTCGAGCCCGACGGTGGCCTCGTCGAGCAGCAGCAGCCGCGGCCGGTGCAGCAGCGCGCGGGCGATCTCGAGCCTTCGCATCTGGCCGCCCGAGAGATCGCGCACCTTGCTGCCGGCGCGGTCGGCAAGGCCGATGCGCGTGAGCACCTCACCACTGCGCAGCCGCGCCTCGCGCCGTGAGATGCCGTGCAGGGCGGCGTGATAGAGCAGATTCTGCGTCAGCGACAGATCGAGATCGAGCGTGCGCGGCTGGAACACGACGCCCATCAGCCGTAACGCTTCACCCGGCGTCCGGCTGATGTCGTGGCCGAAGATCTTGATCTGGCCGTTCTGGATGCCGAACAGCCGCGTCACCAGCGAAAACAGCGTGCTCTTGCCGGCGCCATTGAGGCCCAGCAGCGCGGTGAAGCTCGCAGGCTGCACCGTGAAATTGACATCAATCAGGGCGCGCCGCGGACCGTAGCTGTGGCTGACATTGCCGATCGACAGCGCCGGCTGCGCGGTTGCTGCAGGACTTGCATCCGGCGAGGGCTGGCTCGCGATATGGGCGTCGGTTGCGGTCATGGCTGCGCGATCGTGATCCCCCAGGGCAGTTCGCCGACCTGAATGGTCTTGATCACCTTCTGGGCCGCGACGTCGATTACCGAGACGTCGTTCGAAACGCCGTTGGTGACCATCAGATATTTCTCGTCCGGGGTGAAATCCATGTGCCAGACCCGCTGGCCGACCAGCAGATATTTGAGCACCTTGTGGGTCGTGCCGTCGACCACCGCGACGCGGTTGGCAGGGCCGAGCGCAACGAACGCGGTCTTGCCGTCCTTGGTCATGCCGATGCCGACGGGCTGGATCGCCTCGTTGCGCAGGCCCGGGATTTCGAAGGTGATCTTGCCGGTTACCTCGCGCTTGACCGGATCGATGATCGACACCGTGCCGCCGATCTCCGAGGAGACCCACAATTCGGAGCCGTCGCGCTTGAACTGGGCAAAGCGCGGCCGCGAATCGACCAGCACATTTGCGACGATCTGGCGCGTCGTGGTGTCGATGAAATGCGCCATGTTGGTGGTTTCGGACGTGTTGATCAGGATCTTGCCGTCCGGGCTGATCGTCATGCCCTCGGGCTCGACGCCGACCTGGATGTCGCCGAGGCGGGCGCGCTTCTCGAGATCAATTACTGTAACCGTGTTGTCGTTCTCGTTGGCGACGTACATGGTCTTGCCGGCGGCATCCTGGGTGAACAGTTCCGGGTCGGGGCCGGAGGGCAGGGTGTCGACGATCTCCTGGGTCTTGGCGTCGATCACCTGGATCGTGTCGTCGTCGCCGACCGCGACCATCACGAACTTGCCGTCGCGCGAGAACTCGATGCCGCGCGGCCGCTGGCCGACCTTGATGGTTTTCGTCACCGTCCAGCTGTCGGTGTCGATCACCGTGACGGTGTTGCCCTTTTCGTTGGAGACATAGGCAACGAAGGCGGACGCCGGTGTCGCGGCAAGCCAAACCAGCATCCCGGTCAACAAACAGCGGCGCCACATACGTTTCATCTCCCTCACTGCAGCTTGCACTTCGTTTCAGGCCGGTCAACACCGAGCGTGTCGAGCTCGGAGACCTGATGCAGGAAACCTTCCTGCGGCGAGACCGAAACGACCATACGACCATCGGCCAGCAGGATCGGCTGGCGGAGCTGCAGATTCCAGTCTCGCAGGGTCAGTCGCGTGCCCTTGAAGGCGGCGATCGAGAAATCCTTGCCCTTGAGGAAGGCGATGACCTTCTTGGGATCCCCCGAATTGGTGCGGGACGTAGCTTCCCCGATCATGCGCGCGGCGGTCCAGGCCTGCATGTCGAGCGCGGTCATGCGGCGCATGTTGAGCTTGACGAAGCGGTTCTGGATCTGGACCGCGCCCCATTGGTCATGCGCGGCGTCCCAACTGGTCGGCACCAGGCCGGCCGAGCCGGCCACCGGCCGCGGATCCCAGGTCCGGTAGGGCAGATAGTTCGCGAACACCTGGCTTTCGTCGGCGGCGACCAGCACGTCGTAAGCCGGCGCCTGCTGGGTGAACACCGGCATCTGGCGCTGGATCAGCGTCACGCCAGAATCGGTGCGGCGCGCGCCGCCGGTGTCCTCGAAGGTCCGTTCCTGGACGATCTTGGCGCCGAAACGGGTGGCGGCGCGGCGCAGTGCGTCGGCGTAGAGCTTGTCCTGGTCGTGCGAGCCAGTCACCAGCAGCCAGCGCTTCCACTGTTTCCACACCAGGTACTGGCCGAGCGCATCCGCCAGCATCGAGCGGGTCGGCGCGATATGGATGACGTTGCCGCGGCAGTCCTGCTCGCGCAGCCGATCATCGATCGCGCCCGCGTTCAGCAGCACGGTGCCGCGGTCGCGCAGCGCGTCGGCGACCTTAAGCAGCGCATCGGCGGGCAGGTCGGTGATGATGTAGTCGTTGTGGCCGGCGAGATCGGTCGCGACCTTGGCGACATCGTCGCTGTCCTTGACCTTGACCTCATCGAGCGCGAAGCGCTGGTTGAGAAATTTGCCGGTCGTGTTGTTGTCCTCGATCGCAAGCCGCGCACCGGCGATGCCGTCATTGTCGGCCGGCTGTTCGACCAGCGAGAGCGTCGATTTGATGCCGGCATGGCCGAGGTAACCGATATGGATCTCGACGGGATCAGCCGCCAATGCGCCGGTCGCCACCATGCTGAGCGCGATCGTGCCGATCAGCCATCGGAACATAACTCCTCCCGCAGTCTTTCTTCACCGGGCATGGCATTGTCGGACCATGCGTTGAGATGCAAGATGACGAAATTGGCCTGGCTTGCAACCCCGCTTTTTGTCGTTGCGAGGTTACAAATTTCGATTGGTTCACAATGATGAGATCAGCATCTGCCTTTGTCATATCCCTGCTGGTGATGTCTGCGGCCGCGCGCGCCGAGCCGCCCAAGCTCGCGGTGTTCGACCTCGAGATGATCGACACCAGCCTGCAAGGGGAGATGAACGGGCCGCGGACCGACGAGCAGGCGCGGCTGCTCCGCACCGGCGATCAGGTGCGCAAGGAGCTCGCGGACTCCGGCAAGTTCCGCGTGATCGACATCGCGCCGGTCAATGCTGCGGCGCACGGCAGCAATCTTCAGGCCTGCGGCGGATGCGACGTGAAACTGGCCGGCGAGCTCGGCGCCGACCTTGCGATGACGGGTGTGGTGCAGAAGGTCTCCAACCTCATCCTCAACATCAATCTCTATCTGCGCGACGTACACACCGGGCAATTGGTGACAGCAGCAAGCGCCGACATGCGCGGCAACACCGACGAATCCTGGTCGCGCGCCACCGTTTACCTCGTGCGTAACCGCCTGCTCGCGCCGAACTACGGCGCGCCGCAAGCGCGGTAGATCAGTCCTTCACTAGCAAAAAACTTGATTGAGCGACGGCAGTCTATCCCCGTCAGCCTGAGGAGCGCGCTCTCGCGCGCGTCTCGAAGGGTCGACGGCCACGAGCCGGGCCGTGCATCCTTCGAGACGCCGCTTCGCGGCTCCTCAGGATGACGGGGATATATTCGTGGATTACCCTTCCCGGCGAGGCGACGCTCACGCCTTCAGCCGCGCGGCGTGCCAGTGCAGATGATCGGCCATGAAGGTCGAGATGAAGTAGTAGCTGTGGTCGTAGCCCGGCTGACGCCGCAAGGTGAGGGGAATGTTGGCCTTCTCGCAGGCCGCCTTCAAGAGTTCGGGCCGCAGCTGCTCGGTGAGAAAACCGTCGGCGTCGCCGTAATCGACCAGCAGGTCGGAGAAGCGCGCGCCATCCTCGATCAGCGCGACCGCATCATGCTTGCGCCACGCCTGCTTGTTGCTGCCGAGATAACCGCCGAGCGCCTTGTTGCCCCACGGCACCTGCGATGGCGCCACGATCGGCGCAAACGCGCTGGCCGCGCGATAGCGATCCGGATAACGCAGCGCCACCGTCAGCGCGCCATGGCCGCCCATGGAGTGACCGAGGATCGATTGCCGCGTCGTGTCGACCGGGAATTGCTCGGCGATCAGCTTCGGCAATTCCTCGGTGACGTAGCTCCACATCCGGTAGTTGGTCGCGAACGGCTGCTCCGTCGCATCGACGTAGAAACCAGCGCCGAGGCCAAAATCGTAGGAATTGGCGGGGTCGCCCGGGACGCCTTCGCCGCGCGGGCTGGTATCCGGAGCGACGAAGATCAGGCCGAGCTCGGCGCAAGCCTGGCGGAATTCGCCCTTCTCGGTGACGTTGGCGTGCGTGCAGGTCAGGCCCGACAGATAGGTGACGACAGGCAATTTGGCGCCGGCCGTATGCTCCGGGACGAACACCGAAAAGGTCATGTCGGTCTTGGTCTCGCGGCTGGGATGGCGGTAGACGCCTTGTGTGCCGCCATGCGACTTGTTCTGGGAAACCGTCTGCATCGTCGTATCCTCTATGTTGGTGCGCGGTGTCAGGCGACGCCGCTCTCGATCGCGAGGCGCACGAGCTCTGCCGAGGTGCGCACGCCAAGCTTCTGGCGCATGATCGATGACGTGTTTGCGACCGTCTTGTAGGACGAATGGACCAGCCAGGCGATCTCCGACAGGCTCTTGCCGGAACTGAGCAGGCGCAGGATCTCCATCTCGCGCGAGGTCAGCTTGGAAAGCGGATTCTGCGCAAAGCCCGGCCGTGCAAATGCGACGTTGCGTGCGATCGCCGGCGGCAGATAGACGCCGCCATTGCCGACCTCGCGCACCGCCTCCACCAGATCGTTGGGATCGCCGGTCTTCGAGACGTAGCCCTTGGCGCCGATGTCGATGGCGCGGGCGGCGAACACCGGGTCGTCGTTCATGCTGAACATGATGAGGCGCGCGGATGCATCACGGGTCAGGATGCGCCGGGCCAGCTCGAAGCCGGAGACGGTCGGCAGGTTGATGTCGATCACGCAGAGATCGGGCTTCTCCGCGACGAAAGCCCGCTCGCCGCTTTCGGCATCAGGTGCTTCGAGCAGGGTGATCTCGGGATCGTCTGCGAACACGGTGCGACAACCGGAGGCAACGATGGGATGATCATCAACGATCAGAATGCGCATGGCGTTGTTCCGGCGACCTCATCGATTCACGCGTCATCACATCGGCTTACGCGAAGAACACCTCGGTTCCGACCGGTTGTGCACCTCGCACGGGATTGCGATAGGGTGCGATTAGATAGCCGGGCAAATTTGGCTGTCAACGATCCTCTCGGAGGAGGAATCGCGGTCGGGGGCAACGTCATGTGGCAAAAGCTATCCTTGCGCGCACGGATCAACCTGTTGCTGGCGCTGATACTGGCGCTTGGATTGGGCATCAATATCGCGCGGCTGGCGCTCGAGGCGGGACCTCGCGTTCAGGCAGAAGATCAAAGTGTTATCCGGCTGGCGCGCGAGTTTGTTGCTGCGATCGTGGCCGGTCTCGACGAGGCGCCGGATCCCGATGCGCGGCTCGATCAGATCGTCGAGGATCTGAGCCGGCTGCGCCATGTCAGCATCACGCGGCAGGATGACGCGACCGCAAAGTCCCCCGAGCGCCCGCAGGACGGGGGCGATCCGCGCGCCCCGCCGGAGTGGTTCGTCGCGCTGGTCCATCCCGAGCAGACCTCGGTGCGGGTGCCGATTTCGGTTCACGGCAAGCCGCAATCGCTTGTCGTCACCTCGCATCCCGACGACGAGATCGCCGAGATCTGGGATGGCATCGTTACTCAGCTCGAGATCGGCTCCGCGATCGCGGTGGCGCTGCTGCTGGTGACCATGCTGGTGGTCGGTCGCGCGCTGGCGCCGCTCGAGGCGCTGTCGCAGGCCATGATCGGTATCGAGGCCGGGGATTACGACGCGCGGGTCGAGCCCGGCGGATCGCCCGAATTGGCCGCGACCTGTGCCAAACTGAACCATTTGGCGGCGACGCTTGGCGAGGCCGTCGACAGCAAGCGGCAACTCGCCGAACGTGCGGTCTCGCTGCAGGATTCCGAACGCAAGGAGATCGCGCGCGAACTGCACGACGAGTTCGGGCCCTATCTGTTTGCGCTGCGCGCGCATGCCGGCGCGCTGACCCGGCTGTCTGAGGTGGACAAGGCGGACCCTGCCGCATTGCGCAAGCACGGCAACGCCATCCTTGAGCAGGTCAACGCGCTCCAGCAGTTCACTCGCCGCATCCTTGAGCGATTGCGGCCGGTGGGATTGGCTGAGCTCGGGCTTGCGGAAGCGCTCGGCGCGCTGGTGCGGCTGTGGAGCGAGACGCACCCGGAGGTGGAGATCGAGAGTAACGTGTCGCCGGATCTCGGCGAGACCGGCGAGATGGCCGATTTGACGATCTACCGCATCGTCCAGGAAGCGCTCACCAACGTGTTCCGCCACGCCGGGGCAACGGCAGTCGATATCACGATCGAGCCCGTTGAGCGGCAGGCCGGCCTGCGCGGCAGCCGCGATGGCGCGCTGGTGCGGGTTCGCGACAATGGCCGCGGGATGCTTGCCGATCACAGGTTTGGCCGCGGCTTGACCGGCATGCAGGAGCGGATCCTCGCGCTCGGCGGCACGCTCAAGATCAACTCCACCGATGACGGCGTGACGGTCGAAGCGCTGGTGCCGAAGGCTGCTACCGCGGCCAGTATCTGAAAGCGGCCCACACCAGCGCCAGTGCACCGGCGATCCAGAGCACGATGATTGCGATCATCCCGGCCCGGCTGATCGGTCGCTGCAATACCGCGCCGGCCTTGGCGCGGCATTCCGCCATCACCTCGTCCGGAACGAGCGCAATCGCAAGCCAGATGCCGAGCGGCAGCAGGATCAGATCGTCGAGATAGCCGAGCACCGGGATGAAATCCGGAATCAGATCGATCGGCGAGAGTGCATAGGCTGCCACCGCGATCGCCACGGCCTTGGCGTACCATGGTACGCGCGGGTCACGCGCCGCGAGATACAGCGCAACGCTGTCCCGCTTCAGATTGCGCGCCCAAGCCTTGATTGAGGACAGCTTGATTGATGAGGGTTTGAAGGTCGACAGCATGGCGTGACGCCTGCACGCCAGACGGAAACGCTACTCCAGCACCACGTCCACCGGCATGCCGCTGTGCAGACCCTTGTGGACGGAAGAGGGCGCGATGCCGAAATATTTCCGGAACACGCGGCTGAAATGCGAAGAGCTCGAGAAACCCCAGGAGAAGGCGACGTCCGTGATGGTCTTGCCGTTCTGGGATTCCAGCTCCTGCCGGCAATTCTGCAGCCGGGCCTTCCAGATGTAGTCGCTGACCGTCATGCCGCGATCGCTGAACAGCATGTGCAGATACCGCTTCGAGCAGCCGAGCGCCGCTGAGATGCGGTCGATGCAGAGATCGGGATCGCGCAGGTGCTCGCGGATGAAGCCTTGGGCCCGCACATAGGTTGCCTCGGCGCTGCCGCGGTCGAACATGGCGCCGGTTTCGCGCAGCGGCAGCAGCAGCAAATCGATCAGAGCATCGGCGACGCCGACCGCATTGACTGGGGTCAGCGTCGGCGCCTCTCCGAACGCGGCGTGCACGAAATCATAGGCAATGCGGCCGGTGCCGTTGCGCGCCGAGAGCTTGCAGGGCGCCATCTTGGAGAGCTGGAAGCCGCGCTCCTTGAGCAGGTCCTTCGGCACGATGACAACCTCGTGACGGGTCAGGGACGGGCTGATGATCGTATGCGGACAAGACACGTCGTAGGCGAAGCAGTCGCCCGGCATGATGTCGAAGTGCAGACCGTCCTGCTCGAAATGCGAGACGCCGTGGGTCTGGAAGACGATCTTGATGTAGGGGTGCTCGCTCAGCTTGATGCGCGAGATGGTATGCGCGATCCGGTGCTGGCTTGCCTCGATCTGGCACAGCTTCAATCGCGAGACCGTCGTGAAATTGATGCGACCCTCGAGCGAGGATCCTTCCAGCGCATCGACGTCGAACTGACCACAGAGGTCAGTGAGCGCATCCGACCAGCGCTGGATTTGCCGCTTGGGCGTCAATCCGTTCGTGCTGAGTGAATGGACTGTATCGGACATCTTTCCAGCCACCGATTCGATCCCCAACGTGACTGCTCACCGAGCTCAATCTGGCCCGGGATGATGCGCCTTCTCCCTGATTCTGAACAGCTTAGGGAGGTGGCGGGATTTCTTCCCGGTTAATGTCGGGTGATCCTCCGACTTAGTTCTGGGCTCGTCAAGCGCAACCTTAGAACGCGTCAATCTGGCGCTTCGAATGTGCCGGCCGCGATTGATGCCCTGCAACATGAAGCAACCTTTGCCACCCATTCGGGGCGGGCCTGCAAAAATCTGTCGCAGCTTCGCTTTTGAGCAAACGGCTCTTCTCTATTGGGCAAGTCAGCAGGGTTCGATCGGACTACGACTGGGGCACCAAAATGGAAGAAGTGGGGCCGTTTCGGCGGAAACCCTTGAGCTCTTGAACCTGGGAGGAAATCCACGATGCGCAAGATGCTTTACGCGACTGGCCTTGGGGCAATGGCGGTGTTTGCCGTCGGAGCTGCCAGCGCCAATGACGAACTCCACAAGATGTCGCAGAACCCGAAAGACTGGGTGATGCCGACGGGCGACTACACCAATCAGCGTTACTCGAAGCTGAATCAGATCAACGCCCAGAACGTCGGAAAGTTGCAGGTCGCCTGGACGTTTTCGACCGGTGTGCTGCGCGGTCACGAAGGCGGACCGCTGATCATCGGCAACATGATGTACGTGCACACCCCGTTCCCGAACAAGGTCTACGCTATTGACCTTTCCAAGGATAATCAGATCGTCTGGAAGTACGAGCCGAAACAGGATCCGAACGTCATTCCGGTGATGTGCTGCGACACGGTCAATCGCGGCCTCGCCTACGGCGACGGCAAGATCCTTCTGCACCAGGCCGATACCACGCTGGTCGCGCTCGATGCGAAGACCGGCAAGGTGGAGTGGAGCGTCAAGAACGGCGATCCGAGCAAGGGATCGACCGGTACATCGGCGCCGATGGTCATCAAGGACAAGGTCCTGATCGGCATCTCGGGCGGCGAGTTCGGCGTTCAGGCCCACATGACGGCCTACGACCTCAAGACCGGCAAGCTGGTCTGGCGTGGCTTCTCGGAAGGTCCCGACGACCAGATCCTGGTCGACGACAAGACCACCGAGCTCGGCAAGCCGATCGGCAAGGACTCGAGCCTGAAGACGTGGCAAGGCGATCAGTGGAAGATCGGCGGCGGCGCGACCTGGGGCTGGATCTCCTACGATCCCGAACTGAACCTCGTGTATTACGGATCGGGCAATCCCTCGACCTGGAATCCGAAGCAGCGTCCCGGCGACAACAAGTGGTCGATGACGATCTGGGCGCGTAACCCGGATACCGGCGTTGCCAAGTGGGTCTACCAGATGACGCCCCATGACGAATGGGACTATGACGGCGTCAACGAGATGATCCTCTCGGATCAGTCGATCGACGGCAAGCCGCGCAAGCTGCTGACGCACTTCGATCGTAACGGCCTCGGCTATACGCTCGATCGCGCCACCGGCGAACTGCTGGTCGCCGAGAAGTATGATCCGAAGGTGAACTGGACCTCCGGCGTCGACATGAACAAGAGCTCGCCGACCTATGGTCGTCCGAAGGTTCTTGATGCAGCGTCGACCGACAAGGCCGGCGAAGACCACAACGTCAAGGGCATCTGCCCGGCGGCGCTGGGTTCGAAGGACGAGCAGCCGGCGGCCTACTCGCCCGACACGCAACTGTTCTACGTGCCGACCAACCACGTCTGCATGGACTACGAGCCGTTCAAGGTGAGCTATACCGCAGGTCAGCCCTATGTCGGCGCGACGCTGTCGATGTATCCGCCTCCCGGTGAGACCAACATGGGCAATTTCATTGCCTGGGACGGCAAGACCGGCAAGATCGTGTGGTCGAACAAGGAGCAGTTCTCGGTCTGGTCGGGTGCGCTCGCAACCGCCGGCGGCGTGGTGTTCTACGGCACGCTGGAAGGCTACCTGAAGGCAGTCGACGCCAAGACGGGCAAGGAGCTCTACAAGTTCAAGACTCCGTCCGGCATCATCGGCAACGTCACCACCTATGAAAATGGCGGCAAGCAGTACGTTGCAGTTCTGTCGGGTGTTGGTGGTTGGGCAGGCATCGGCCTCGCGGCCGGCCTGACTGACCCGACGGCCGGTCTTGGCGCAGTCGGCGGCTATGCGGCGCTGAGCAACTACACCGCGCTCGGTGGAACGCTCACCGTGTTCTCGCTGCCGCAGCAGTGAGCTGAGCAAGCCTCGTTCCGGCGCATGGGGCGATCTCCATGCGCCGGTCCGTCTTCAATCCGCACGCGAGGATATGCTTTTGCGTAAGATCTGGTTTGTGACTGCTGCGATCTTCGTCGTGGCAATGGAAGGAGTTGCCTTTGCCGAAGCTCCCGGCGACCCGACGGCGGTCAAATCCGAAGACGGCAAGTATCTCGATAAGGACGGTAACCCGACCTACAAGGTTGCGCCTGACGGGACCGTGGATTGGTACACCTACTCCGGATATCGCCGATACCATTCGGAATGCCACGTTTGCCACGGGCCCGATGGTATGGGTTCGACGTACGCGCCTGCGCTGAAGGACTCGTTGAAGAGCATGAACTATGCCGATTTTCTCGGCGTGGTCGCGAGCGGACGCAAGAACGTCTCGACGTCGCAGGAGAACGTCATGCCGGCGTTCGGCGACAATCCGAACGTTGCTTGCTACATGGACGACCTCTATGTGTACCTGCGCGCTCGTTCCAATGATGCGGTTGAGCGCGTACGGCCGGCCAAGCACGAAGACAAGTCGGAAGCCTACGGCAAGGCTGAAGACGCCTGCATGGGCAACAAGAACTGAGCGTGACCGGCGCGAATGACAAACCTGTTTGATGTTTTGTGGAGACCAAGATGAAGACCCGCGCCGCAGTCGCATTTGAAGCAAAGAAGCCGCTTGAGATCGTCGAGCTCGACCTGGAAGGCCCCAAGGCCGGCGAGGTGCTTGTCGAGATCAAGGCGACGGGCATCTGCCACACCGACGCCTACACGCTCGACGGCTTCGACAGCGAGGGCATCTTCCCCTCGATCCTCGGGCATGAAGGTGCCGGCATCGTCCGTGAGGTCGGCGCCGGCGTGACGTCGGTGAAGCCGGGCGATCACGTGATCCCGCTCTACACGCCCGAATGCCGCCAGTGCAAAAGCTGCCTGAGCCAGAAGACCAATCTCTGCACCGCGATCCGCGCGACGCAAGGCAAGGGCGTGATGCCGGACGGCACCTCGCGCTTCAGCTACAAGGGCAAGACGGTCTTCCATTACATGGGCTGCTCGACCTTCTCGAACTTCACCGTGCTGCCCGAGATCGCGGTCGCCAAGATCCGCGAGGACGCGCCGTTCGACAAGAGCTGCTACATTGGCTGCGGCGTCACCACCGGCGTCGGTGCGGTCGTCAACACCGCCAAGGTGACGCCGGGCGCCAACGTCGTGGTGTTCGGCCTCGGCGGCATCGGCCTCAACGTGATCCAAGGCGCCAAGATGGTCGGCGCCGACAAGATCATCGGTGTCGACATCAATGACTCCAAGGAAGCGTGGGGCAAACAGTTCGGCATGACGCGTTTCGTCAACCCGACCAAGGTGAGCGGCGATATCGTCCAGCACCTGGTGGGCCTGACCGACGGCGGCGCCGACTACACCTTCGACTGCACCGGCAACACCAACGTGATGCGCCAGGCGCTGGAAGCCTGTCACCGTGGTTGGGGCGTCTCGGTCGTGATCGGCGTCGCGGAATCCGGCAAGGAGATCGCGACCCGGCCGTTCCAGCTCGTCACCGGACGGGTGTGGAAGGGCACTGCCTTCGGCGGCGCGCGCGGCCGCACCGACGTGCCGAAGATCGTCGACTGGTACATGAGCGGAAAGATCCAGATCGATCCGATGATCACCCATGTGCTGAAGCTCGACGAGATCAACAAGGGCTTCGACCTGATGCACGAGGGCAAGTCGATCCGTTCGGTCGTCGTATTCTGAAATCAAAACACCAAGCACTAGGAGGATAGACCAATGACTGTTCATATCCACCCGTCAGTCGACAATGGCGTCAAACAAGGCTCCGGCAGTTTTGCCGGCGGCACGCTCGTCTGCAAATGCGCGGACAAAAAGGTCAAGGTCGGGGTCAAGGGCGATGTCGCCCACAACCACGCCTGCGGCTGCACCAAGTGCTGGAAGCCTTCGGGCGCCACCTTCTCGGTGGTCGCGGTCGTCCCGCGCGAGAACGTCACCGTTCTGGAGAACGGCGACAAGCTGAAGATCGTAGATGCCGCCGCGGTGATCCAGCGCCACGCCTGCACCGGATGCGGCACCCACATGTACGGCCGGATCGAGAACAAGGGCCATCCGTTCTATGGCCTCGACTTCATCCATCCCGAGCTGTTCGAGGAGTCCGGCTCGGCGGCTCCGGGGTTTGCGGCCTTCGTGTCGTCGGTGATCGAATCCGGAGTCAAGCCGGCCGATATGGCCGGGATCAGGTCGCGGCTGAAGGAGCTTGGGCTCGAGCCCTATGACTGCCTGTCGCCGCCGCTGATGGACGCGATCGCCACCCACGTGGCGAAATCCAAAGCGGCCTGACAGGGGGCGGCCTGACTAAGGACAGCCGACAGGGCCGGCCCGACCGGTCCGTCCTGACGAGATTCGTCGCCGGCAGAGGGCCTGTCGGCGACGGATATGCTGGTAGTACCCGTGACCTTGAACCTTGCATGCCCTGCGGGCGACCACAGGGCATGCATTTTATTTTCCGCCTTGCCCTGGTCCTGTCCCCGATCCTGATCCTGTCACCGGCCCGCGCCGCGTCGCCGGAAGACCGCTACATCGCGACGCGTGACGCCGCGATCGCCAAATTCGCCAAGTTGTCGAACGACAACAAGATCAGCGAGGCCGTCGACAAGGCCGAGGCGGCCGCGCGCGACGAGCTCAGGGGCCAGTTGGCCGCGATCCTGTCGCAGCCCGCCCGGCCGGGCTTTGCGCCCGCCCAGCTCAATCTCGACACTCTATATAGAGGCGACATGGGGTTCGGCATGCTCGACGGCCTGCGCTTCGATGCCGACACCGGCAAGGATGGCGGCAAGATCGGCGAGAAGCGTGCCGACGGCCGCTTCGTCGAGCCGAAAGCCCACATCATCGTCACATCGGAATCCCTGTTCACGCGCTGGCTGCACGATCACAAGGCCTGGTGGGACAAGGGCAGCAAGAACGTGCCGCAGCAGATCGAACCGGCGCTGAAGTTCGAGGGCCTCTACACCCAGGCCATCTCGACCGATGCGGCCGTGATCAACTTCAACGAGCTGCCGGTCGCCAAGCCGGCGTCGGCCACGCTGACCTACGGATTTCTGGCCGGCCGCACCCAGGATTCGTTCCCAGAGGCGGCCGACGAGGTGTTTGTCGCAGCGCTCGCCAACGGCAGGTTCTACATCGCCTATGGCGAGATCGAGCCCACCGTGCAGGTGCCGGCCTGCACCGCGATCCGCACCGACTACAACAAGAAGGCCGACGCAGCGGCCGAGAAGCTCGAGCGCAAGCAGATCACCCGGGCGGCCTACGACAAGCTCGGCGACCTGCGCCAGCAGGGCGAGGACGCCTTCAAGCGCTGCTTCGTTCAGCACGCCCCGGAGCAGCCGGCATTCGCCGCAGCCACCAAACAGGCCCAGGCGCTGCTCGAGACGGCGATCGGCAAATAGCCTCACGCGACGGTTTGATCGGCTGACGGTCCGCCCCTATCTTCCCCGGAAAGCTCAGCACACCGGGGAGACGCCATGACTACCGCCATCAGCCCGTTTCGCATCACCGTCAGCGACGATGTCCTCGAGGATCTGCGCACCCGGTTGCGCCGGACCCGCTGGCCGGAGGCCGAGCTGGTCGACGATTGGAGCCAGGGCGCGCCGCTGAAATGGATCAAGGACATCTGCCAGTATTGGGCCGAGACCTATGATTGGCGGCAGCGCGAGGCGCGGCTCAACCGCTTCAGCCAGTTCATCACCGGGATCGACGGGCTCGACATTCACTTCATCCATGTCCGCTCAAAGCATCCGGAGGCGCGGCCATTGATCATCACCCATGGCTGGCCGGGATCGGTCGTCGAATTCCACAAGGTGATCGAGCCGCTGACCGATCCGACCGCGCATGGCGGCCGCGCCGCCGATGCCTTCCATGTGGTGTGCCCGTCATTGCCGGGCTTTGGCTTTTCGGCCAAGCCGGCCGCGACGGGCTGGGGCGTCGACCGGATCGCCAAGGCCTGGGCCGTGCTGATGGAGCGGCTGGGCTATACCAGCTATTTCGCGCAAGGCGGCGATTGGGGCTCCGCGGTCACGACCGCGATCGGCGGTCAGGATCCGGCGCATTGTGCCGGCATCCACATCACGCTTGCGATGTCGACGCGGCCCAATGTCGAGGGGCAGCCGACGCCGGAGGAGACCCGCGCGCTCAACGGCATCAAATATTATGCCGATTGGGATTCCGGCTATTCCAAGCAGCAGTCGACCCGGCCGCAGACGCTCGGTTATGCCCTGACGGATTCACCGAGCGGGCAAGCGGCCTGGATCCTGGAAAAGTTCTGGGCCTGGACCGACTGCGACGGGCATCCGGAAAACATCCTCGGCCGCGACGAACTGCTCGATAATGTCATGCTGTACTGGGTCACCGAGACGGCGACATCGTCGGCACGGCTCTATTGGGAGAGCTTCGGGCCGGGCAAGCGAAACCCGCACAAGGTAAGTGTGCCGACCGGCGTTGCGGTGTTTCCCAAGGAGATCGTCACGCCGGTCCGCAAATGGATGGAGACCAACTTCACCAACATCCAGCACTGGAGCGAGATGCCGAAGGGCGGGCATTTCTCCGCGTTCGAGCAGCCCGAGCTGTTCGTTGGCGAGGTACGGGAGTTTTTCGGGAAGCTGCGCTAGCTGCGTTTGTGTCAATGCGCTGCGCAACGGAGGAACGTCGGCGTGCTGCTTGATCCCCGCGATGGCGACTTTGAGGACAATGCCGCCAGTCCCGAACAGCGTTCGTTGTTCGCGATCGTGGGCAGCCTTCTGGTTGAGATAAGCCCGGCGAAGCTGTTATTCGCCTGGACGGTTTCACTTCTGCTTCCGGGCCTGCTGCTCGGCCTTGCGCCGCTGGTCGCGTCCGCCTGGATCTCGAGCCTTTCGCAACAAGTTCTGGCGTTGTCCGAAGTGGGGGCCGTGCTGGCGTTGGTTGTGATCGTAGCGTTAGGGTGGCTCGGCGGGCGACCGCTGTTTCAAATCGCAGAAACAAACTTCTGGTCATTGAACGCGCTCGCGGTGCAACCGAGCTACACCTTCACACGTGAGGCGCTGGGCCATCTGGCGGAACTGCTCTGGCGAACCGGCACAACTCCTCCTTCTCGCATAAGGCTGCGCCGCAATTGTTCGATCGGCGCCGGCATGCTGCTCTCTGCAGGTGCGGCATTGATCGCGGTCCTGTCCTGGCCTGCTTCGCAATGGACTGCGACCGTCAATGACCTTGTTCTGATCCATCGTCTTGTGGTGCCGACGTTCGCGAACGCCGTGGTGCTGGTGTCCAGCTATCTTGCGGTCGCATCACTGGCCTGGAGTGTGGCCGACGCCAGCATGGATCAACCGGCCGACCTTGCCGCCTTCGACGCGACGCCGCTCGGAGGCCGCTGTTGGCGCCTTGCGCATTTGTCGGATCTTCACGTGGTCGGCGAGCGATACGGCTTCCGCATCGAAAGCGGGACGGCCGGTCCGCGGGGAAACCAGCGCTTCCATCGCGTGCTGGCTCGCCTCGCCGAAATTCACGCCGTCGATCCACTCGACCATGTGCTGATCAGCGGCGATATGACGGATGCCGGCCGGCCCGGCGAATGGGCGGAATTTCTCGATGCATTGGCGGGCCATCCTGAGCTTGCAGCACGCGTGATCATGCTTCCGGGCAATCATGACGTTAACGTCGTGGATCGCGCCAATCCCGCGCGCCTCGACCTGCCGTTCAGCCCAGGCAAGCGGCTACGGCAGATGCGTACCCTGTCGGCGATTGCGGCCGTCCAGGGCGATCGCGTGCGTGTCATCGACGATTCCGGCAAACCATCGGCTACGCTGAACCAGGCGCTGGCACCTTACCAAGACCGGATAGTGCAATTTGCGCAGCACGGGGGCGTGCGCCGTGCAGTGGCGGTCCGCGGCTTGTTCGATGATCAATTCCCGATGATCCTGCCGCCGGACCGGGATGGCGGCCTCGGGATCGCCATTCTCAACTCCAACGCAGAAACCCACTTTTCCTTCACCAACGCGCTCGGTTTGGTTTCGGAAGCGCAAACGCGGCGATTGGAGGCTGCAATCCGTCATTTCCCGACGGCATGCTGGATCATCGCGCTGCATCATCACTTGATGGAGTATCCGATGCCGGTCAAGACGTTTGCCGAACGCATCGGGACGGCCCTGATCAACGGCAGTTGGTTTGTACGCAGGCTGCAAAAGTTTTCCGATCGCTCGGTCGTGATGCACGGTCACCGGCATATCGATTGGATCGGTACATGCGGTGCGTCGAAGATCGTCTCGGCCCCGTCGCCGGTGATGGGGGCGGCCGATGATGCGGTCACTCATATCTATATCCACAGAATGGTGGTCGGGCCGGACCGGAAGCTCTGCCTCGCCGAGCCCGAGCGGGTGGAAATTGCCGGAAGCTAAGACGTTTCCGGCTCTTCTCCGTGCGTTCCGCCGAACAAATCAGCGATCCATGCGGCCGACGGACTCTCGGCACAGAAGGTCAGAATAGCGAGCGTGATCGGCACGCCGATGAAAGTCCCGAACAGGCCCCAAAGCGAACTCCAGAAGAAGATCGCAAACAGCACCAGGAACGGCGAGATCGACAACGTCGAGCCGGCCACCCGCGGTTCGATATAGCTGCCGACCACGAACTGGATGACGTTGAGACAGGCGAACACACCAAACACCGCTGGCCAACTCTCGAACTGCGTCATGGCCAGCAGCGTGGGGAACAATGTCGCGATGAAGGGGCCGATGAAAGGAATGTAGTTGAGGACAAAGGCGATGACGCCCCATTCGAACGCGAATGGTAGTCCGGTCACGGCGGCGAACAGGCCGACCAGGAGACCCGTGACCGCGCTCATCTGCGTCCGCACCAGCATATATTTGCGAAACTTGGCGGCTGTGGCCTTGCTGCCCTTGAGCAAGACGCGCGCGGCTGTGCGATTCTCCAGTCGCTGGATTCGTCGACCAGCGTCTTCGACCTCGAGAAGTCCCAGCACGACATAGACCAGCACGATGAGCCAGAAACTCAACGTGGTGTTGACGCGGCCGGTGACGTATTGCGTGACGCGCAGCAGCCAGCCGACATTGAAATGCTCCGCCCAAAGGCCTGCAAACGAGACGCCGTGGCCGTCCAGCCATATCACCGCGGCGTCGTAGAAGGCTTGATATCGCACCGCATCCGCAAGCAAGGAGCGCCCGACACGACCGAATCCCCACGCCGCGAGCGAGGCAAATGCGATGCAGGCGGTGGTCGTAACGACGACGGTGATGGCGAGCGCGAGGAGTTTCGGCAGCCACGACTGCAGCCGTTCCTGAACGGGCCAGACGATCGCGATGATGAACAGCGCGGCCGCAAGCGGGGCCAGCACGCTGCGCGCCTGAGCCACCGCCGCGGTGACCAGTACTGCGGCAATGATGCCGGTCGTGATCTTTAACCCGCCTGTCACCATCCGGCGACCTTAGTGGAAAACGCGCCCCGCAGGCAAATGCGGCGCTCGAGCGCACCATTCAGCTTGGAAGCTGACCGGCAATCTCGTCGGCTCGCCAGCACCGGACCGCGTGCCCGTCCGGACGCGTTTCAAGCGAAGGCCCGGGCTCGCGACGGCACACCGCTTCGGCGTAACGACAGCGCGGACTGAATGCGCATCCGTCCGGCGGATCGAGCGGATTGGGGAGCTCGCCCCTTGCCGTCGCCAGCGGCGCGCGGCGTAGCGGATCGGGAATCGCGGCGATCAGAGTTTGCGTATAGGGGTGTGCCGGCCGTTCGAAGATGTCGCGCCAGCCGCCCGTCTCCACGATGCGGCCGAGATACATCACCGCGACCCTGTCGCTCATGTGCTCGACCACGCCGAGGTCGTGGCTGATCATGATGTAGGAGAGGCCGAGGCTCTCCTTCAATTCCAGCAGCAGGTTGATGATCTGGGCGCGGATCGAGACATCGAGCGCCGATACCGGTTCGTCGCAGATGACGATCTTCGGATTGAGGATCAGCGCGCGGGCGATGCCGATGCGCTGGCGCTGGCCGCCCGAGAATTCATGCGGGTAGCGGCCGGCCTGTTCGGGCCGCAGGCCGACATGCCTGAGCATCTCGGCAACGCGCCCGTCGATCTCGCTCTGGGCCGTCACGCCATGCAGGCGCAGCGGGTCTTCAAGCGTGCGACGAACGGTCTGGCGTGGATTGAGCGAGGCGTAGGGATCCTGAAACACCATCTGGGCGATGCGGGCCAATCGCTTTCGATCGACCGACCGCCGCTCCGTCACGACGTGCCCGTCCAGCACGATCCTGCCCCGCGTCGGCGTCAGCAGCCCAAGCAGCGAAAGGGCGACGGTCGACTTGCCGCAACCGGATTCGCCGACGAGACCGAGGCACTCACCGCGCTTGAGCTCGAGATCGATGCCGTCGACCGCGCGCAGCAGCCGATGGCCGCCGCCGAGCAGGCCTCCGCCAAGCGGAAAATGCACCGCGAGATCCTCCACGCTGAGGATGACGTCGTCGCCAGGCCTCACCGCGGGGTCAAGCATGATGGTGGCACCTGACGAGGCCGCCTGCACCGAGCCATGTCGTCTCCGGTACGGTGGTCCGGCAGATCTCGGTCGCCTGCGCGCAACGCGGATTGAATCGGCAGCCGCTCGGGAGATCCGCGATCGCGGGTACGACGCCGGCGATCTCCCTGAGCCGCGACCGGCCAAGCGCCGCGCGGCTCCCCAGCCGTGGCAGCGAGTCGACCAGACCTTGCGTGTAAGGATGCGCGCCGGCGCGGAAGATGTCGTCCGAGCGGCGTTCCTCGACGATGCGGCCGGCGTACATCACGCCGACGCGGCGGCAGACGTTGGCGACCAGGCCCAGATCGTGGCTGATCATCAGGATCGCGGTGCCTCGCTCGGCGCACAGGTTGCGCATCAGCTCGATGATCTCCGCCTGCACCGTCACGTCGAGCGCGGTGGTCGGCTCGTCGGCGATCAGAAGATCCGGATCGCATGCCAGCGCGATGGCGATCATCACGCGCTGGCGCATGCCGCCCGAGAGCTGATGCGGATAGTCCTTCACCCGCCGCTCCGGCGCGGGGACGCGGACATTCGCCAGCGCCTCGACGGCCAGCTGGTTTGCCTCGCGCCAGCTCTTGCCTTTGTGCAGCACAAACATTTCCGCGATCTGCCGGCCAACCGGCGAGACCGGATTGAGCGCCGTCATCGGCTCCTGGAAGATCATTGCGATCCGGTTGCCGCGCAGCGCGCGTTGCTCGGCCGCTGAAAGTCCCTGGATCTCGCGGCCTTCGAAGCGGATGGCGCCGGCGGCGATCGAGAGCGGCCGGCGCAGCAGGCCGATCAGGGCAAGCGCCGTAATGCTCTTGCCGCAGCCGGACTCGCCGACAAGGCCGAATGTCTCGCCCCGATCGATGCGGAATGAAACGCCCTCGACCGCTGCAACACGTTTGGCGCCATCGTCGAGATCGATGCGCAGATCCTCGACTTCGATCAGCGGAGCGGCCGTCATGTGCGCCGGCTCCGCGACTGGGGATCGAGCACGTCGCGCAAGCCGTCGCCCAGCAAATTGAGGCCGAGCACGGTCAGGAATATCGCAAGGCCCGGGAAGACCGACAGCCATGGCGCCGTGGTGATCTGGTCGCGCGCCTCCGACAGCATGCTGCCCCAGCTGGGATAGGGTGGACGGATGCCGAGGCCGAGGAACGAGAGCGAGGCTTCGGCCAGCACCGCACCGCCCATGCCGAGCGTGCCGATGACGATGATGGGGCCGATCATGTTCGGCAGCAATTGCGTGATCATGATGCGCAGATCTCCGTAGCCGAGCACTCTCGCAGCTTGCACATAGCCTTGGCTCTTGAGCGACAGCGTCGAGGCCCGCGCGATCCGGCAGGTGAAGGACCAGTTGGTCAATCCGAGCGCGATCAGCAGGCTGGTCAGGCCGGGTCCAAGCACCGCCATGATGGCGAGTGCGAAGATCAGCGAGGGGATCGCCAGCATGACATTGGTCAGCCCGTTGACGACATCGTCCCACCAGCCGCCCCAATAGCCCGCGGTCAAGCCCAGCGTCACGCCGATGACGCTGTTGACGAGCTGCGAGACGATGCCGACGGTCAGCGAGATGCGCGCGCCGTGCACGACGCGGGAATAGATATCGCGGCCCTGCGCATCGGTGCCGAACCACCAGATCCAGCTCGGTGGCTCTTCCGCATTCATGAGGTTGGCGCCCATGACCGGATCGGTATGTGCCAGCCAAGGCGCGAACAGGCCGACGAAGATCGCAAGCGCGAACAGCATCCCGCCGATGATCGCGCTGGTGCCAAGCTTCATCGCAGCCGCCCCGACGTGACGCACGGTCCATCGTACACAGGTGTGGTGAAACCGACGTCCACTCATGCGTATCTGATCCTTGGATCGATCACACCGTAGAGCAGGTCGACAAATGTATTGACGGTGAGGAAGAACAGCACCACGACAAGAATGGTGCCTTGAACGGCCGGAATGTCGCGCTGCAGGACGCTGTCGACCAGCAGCGAGCCGATGCCCGGCCAGGAGAACAGTTTCTCGACGACGACCGCTTGGCCCATCACGACGCCGAATTGCAGGCCGATCGCGGTGAGAATGATGACGAGGGCATTGCGCATCACGTGCCAGGTCACGACCCGGGTCTCGCTCATGCCCTTCGAGCGCGCGGTGCGGACAAAATCCGCGGTCATGATCTCGAGCACCGCCGCACGCGTCGTCCGCGCCAGCAGCGCCATCGGCGAGACGCCGAGCGTCACGGCAGGCAGCAGCAGATATTTGAGCCCGCCATCGCCATAGCCGAAGCTCGGCAGCCAGCCGAGCTTCAATGCGAACAGATACATCAGCAATAGCCCGAGCCAGAACTTGGCCATTGAAAGGCCGGACACCGCCAGCACCATCGAGATCGTGTCGACGATGCTGCCCGGCCTCAGCGCGGCGACGAAGCCGAGCGGTACGCCGACCGCAACCGCGAATGCCAGGGCCGCGAAGATCAATTGCAGCGTCGGCCACATTCGTTTGGCGATCATGGTCGTGACCGGCTCGCGGGTCCGGAACGAGGTGCCGAAATCACCGGTCGCGAGCTTGGCGATATAGGAGCCGAAGCGCACGTAAACCGGATCGTCGAGGCCGAGCTGCTTCTTCATGCGTTCCACGACCTGCGGATCGGTCGGGCCGCGGCCGTCGTCGCCCATGCTCGACACGATGCTGCCCGGGACGACGCTGAACAGCACAAAGATCAGCATCACGACGGCCAGCACGGTCGGAATGGTTTGCAGGACTCGACGGATCGCGAAGGAGAGCATTGGACGTTTTCCTCACTCCCTCCATCATGTCTCGTGATGGAGGGAGCACCTGTCACTTCGCGGGCGAGGTCTCGTCGACCCAGAGGTCCTCGACATTCTGGTGGGTCAGTTCGGTTGCGTCCAGCTGAATTCCCTTGAGCCAGGGCTGCACCGCCATGACCGCCTTGTTGTAGTTGAAGAACCAGACCGGTGCTTCGTCACGGAGCAGCGCATTGGCCCTTTGCAGCAGTTGCACGCGCTTGGCGGCGTCGTCAGCCTGCCCGGCTTCATCGATCACCTTGTCGAACTCGGCGTTCTTGAAGTTCGTGTAGTTGCAGGCCGATTGCGGCGTCGCCGAGTGGAAGCATTTGAGCGCGGCCTGCGGATCCGGGCCGGTCGCCTGGGAATAGATGAAGGCCTGGAAGTCGCCCTTGCGAATGACCTCCGCCAGCACCGCGGTCTCGACCTGCTTCACCTTCACCTTGATGCCGACCTTGTCCAGCATCGGGATCGCGGCCTCGACGATCGGCAGGCCCCAGCTCTCATTCTGGCTGGTGGTCCATTCGAATTCGAAGCCCGAGGGATAACCCGCTTCCGCGAGCAATTGCTTCGCCTTCGCGGGATCATAGGGGTAGGGCTTCATCGTCTTGTCGTAAGCTGGCGAGGTCAGAGGCAGCCAGCTCGTGGCGCGATAGGCCTTGCCCTTGACCAGCTTGTTGATGATCAGATCGGCATCGATCGCGTAGTTGATGGCCTGGCGAACCCGCTTGTCGGAGAATGGCTTGAAGGCGGGATTCATCCCCACATAGCGCGTGAAGACCTCGGCGACCTCGACGATGGTGCCCTTGAGGTCGGGGTCGGCCTGATAGGCGACATACTGTGCAGGCCCCAGCACCGAGGTGTCGATCTCCTTGTTGCGGAAGGCGACATCGCGCGCTGCGGCTTCGCCCATCAGCGAGATGACAAGCCTATCGGCGTATGGCTTGCCGGGCTTGTAGAACCGGTCCCAGCGTTCCAGCACGATACGCGATCCCGGCACGTGCTCGACGAACTTGAACGGACCGAGGCCGATCGGCTTCTGGATGAAGCTCTCCTTCGCGCCCTCGTCGGCGGGATAGATCGAGGTCAGCGCGGTGAAGAAGTAGAAGGCGGGATCGACTTTTTCGGTCAGCTTCATTTCGAGGGTGAAGTCGTCGATCTTTTTCAGGCCGGAGATTTCCTTGGCCTGGCCCTTCTCGACCTCGGCCGCGCCCTCGATGATGCGGACGAAGCGCGCGCCGGGATAGGCCTTGGTGCCGTCCATGATGCGATTGTAGGACCAGATGATGTCGTCCGCCGTCATCTTGCGGCCGTTGTGGAAATAGGCGTCGTCGCGCAGCTTGAAGGTATGAACGAGACCTCCGCCCGAGACGACGACCTCCTTGGCAAGTTCCAGAACCGGCTTGCCCTCGGTGGAATCCCAGATATAGAGCGAGCGGTGCAGGGCTTTGGCGTAGATCTCGTCCTGGGCGCGTGGTGTCGTGTGGATGTCCATGCTGGTGAAGCTGGAGCCGTAGGGCGCCGTCATGCGAATCGTCCCGCCCTTGCGCGGTGTCTGGGCCACCGCCGCCGTGGCGGCGAGTGCGAGCCCTAGGCCGGCCGCGACCGCAATCAACTTGAACTTCATGTTTCCCCCAATGATGCAGGAACATTCCGATCAGCGAGTTGACCATCGGCGGCATGTGAAGCGCAAGGTCCTCATGTCGTGTCGATGGCGACCGGCACCAAATAATTGTGCCGCCTCGATGCGAGGAGCGGGATCACCGCAGCGCGTGGCGTGCATCTGCGATGCGGTGGCATCGGGCGCAGCGCAACTTTTGCTTGTATGCAAGCGATTGCGATTGAACGGGTTTCGGGTTCCGTCCTGGATAGGCCAAGGCAGGGTTCGAAGGCAGGCTTCTATCGGTCGAGCGAAGCGCAAACTGCTGTCTACAGCAGTCCCCGATAGATGCCCGGAGCGGAGCCTTCGATGGCCACGGCGCCGACGGCCTTCGCATAGAAGTCTGCCGGCCCGACACCACCGATGATGGCGTAGCCGAAGCCCTGGTGCTTCATGTCCTCGAGACAGGCGAACAGCAGCGCCTTGCCTATGCCGCCCTGCTGGGCCTTCGGCGCGACGCCGGTCGGACCGAAGAAGTTGCGGCAGGCCGCGTCGTGGCAGGCGAATCCCAGAATCTTCTTTTGCTGGATCGCGATGAAGCAGGAGACCGGTTCGCGGCTGAACGCGACCTCGGTTTCGCTGGCCCATGCCTCGCTGAAGGTCTCCCGTACCCAGGCTGTGACCTTGTGCTTTTCGGGGGCGAGCGCGCGGCGCATGACAATTCCGGCCTGCTGCAATCGATCGTAGGCGGGCCGGGAATCGGGCAGGGCATAGAGCTTGACGAGCATGTCCATCCGGCGACCTTAAGGCATGATCCGGAAAAGTGCGAAGCGGTTTTACGAGAAGATCATGCCTAAACGAGAACCTAAAGCGCGATGACGGTTCGAGCTGATCTCATCGCGCCCTTGTAAGAAACACGCCGCAGGCAAATCGTGCTGGATGGGCATCACTGCGCTCCACCCATGCTGCGTCATTTCCGCCGTTGCCTGCTCGAGGCCCTGACTTCACGCGCGATGGCTCAAAAATACCCGCCGCAGAATGCAACAATCGCAACAGTCACGCTGACGGCGATAATCTCTTGCATGTCCGAGGTTCTCCAAGTAGATGTGTCTCGTCTACGTGGGAAATTTGCCCACGCAAAGCAAAATCGGCTTCGAGGCGTGATGAGACGGGGTGAATGCATGGTGAGGGTCAGTGCAGTGAGGATCAGTGCAGCAGACAGGCGTCTTCGGGTAATCGTCGCTCTCGCCATCGTGGCCGGCATCGGCTCGGCGCACGCCGCCCGAACGCCCGATATGTCGGACGCCGGCGGAGGGACCGTCTCTGTTCCGATCGACACGCGGAGCCAGACATCCGCGATGGATAGCGCGGTCCACCCCGTCCAGCTTCCCAAGGGCGCGTCCGCGATCAGTGAGACCTACGGAGACTGGATCGTCAAATGTCAGCTCGATGGTGGCGTAAGGCTGTGCACCCTCAGTCAGACACAGACCTCCAAGGAGACCAACCAGCAAGTCTTCGCCATCGAACTGCTGCCACGGAACGGAAAGGCCGAAGGCAACATGTTGATGCCATTTGGGCTCAAGCTCGACGCCGGGGCCGTCGTCAAGCTTGACGGCAAGGACCTGGAGCAGACCCGCTTCTCCACCTGCACCGCGCAAGGCTGTCTGCTTCCGGTGTCCTTTCCCACTGTCGTGACCGACACGATGAGCAAGGCCAAGACGCTCACCGTCGCCGCGCAGAACATCAACACCGGGCAGGCGGTTGTCTTCAATGTCCCGCTCAACGGCTTCGCCGCGGCGTTGGAGCGCACCATTCAACTTGGCAGCTGACCGGCGCGGTGCGAGCACGGCCTGCGCGAGGCCGCAAGGCTATTCGAACTCAGGCGGCGAACCGATCGCCATCATTCGCCGCAGCATTGCGGGCCTCCATCGCCGTGACGGAGTTTTCGAACGCCTTCACCAGCACGCCTCGGCCGACGGTGCGGAGCACGAGGCCGAGGATCCATCCCCTGAGGTTCTTGCCGTCGCGCACCACGACCACGTCGATATCGGTGGTGCCGTCGGGCCGGCGCGTGAAGTTGTAGGTGTGGCCGGACGCGCCGCCCCACACATTGGAGTCGATCGTCGTCAGGACGATGTGATCGGGGTCGGACCAATCGTAGTACAAGCGCTCCCAGATGCCGCCCGAGCCTTCCGTCACGTCGGCGTCCGAGAGGCCGCGATCATGCACCTTAAGATAGGCCTCGGCACTGTTGCCAAAGAGTTTGGAGCGGCCCGGGCCGAAGTCGGTGAGACCGGCTACGTACTGCTCGGGCGTCAGGCTCGTCGTTCGATGAAGGCGGATCGTAGACATCTGGAGTTCCTGCAGAAGTGACGGAAACACGGCGGTGTCGGAACTAATTGGAGACTGGGCCTGATGTCCGGACGGTCAGGCCGTCGCCGTTTCGGCTGATCTCCAGTGCGCCTGCCTGGTTCGGCGTCGAGAGCAGGGCGCGCTGGCCGGGTGCCAGCACCGATACGAAGCGGATCGGCGTCCCGGCCGCGCCCTGCGCCAGCGTGGTCACGACACGATATCCGTTGGGTTCGACGGTGTAGTAGACGACGCCCGACAGGTCGCCGACACGAACACTTTGACCTTCGATCGGCCTGAGCGTGCTTGCGTGCGCGGCTCCCAGCGAGGCCAGGCTGAAGGCGGCGGCTAGAATTGTGCTGCGGATCGACATGGGATCCTCCGTTGGCTTGAGGTGGATTTGGGCGGCGGGCGGTGGCCCGTCCGCTCCCTTGCCGGAGGACATGGTCAGGCTATGATCATCGATCAAACAGATGGGATCGATAATGGTCATCGATATTGCTAATTTAGGTCGTATAGACTTGAATCTGCTGGTTCATCTTGATGCGTTGCTGACCGAACGGAGCGTAACCAGGGCGGCGGCTTGCGTCGGGATTGGCCAGTCCGCGATGAGCCACAACCTTGCCCGCTTGCGCGAGCTGTTCGGTGACGAGCTGCTGACGCGTGGGGCCGACGGCATGCGTCTCACTCCGCGCGCCGCGACCTTGCGTGAGCCGGTGCGGAGCGCGCTGGCGCAGGTCGAGGCGGTGGTGCTGCGCGATCAGGCCTTCGATCCGGCCACAGCGGTGCGGACGTTCAGGCTCGGACTATCCGACAGCATGGAGATCCTGATCATGCCGGCTTTGCTGGCGCGCATGCGCGCGATCGCACCTGGCGTTCACTTGCGGCTTTACAATGTTGATTCGTCCCGGCTGCTCGATGACCTCGACGCCGATGAGCTGGATCTCGCAGTCGCCCATGGGCCGCTCCCGCAGGGACAATTCCATCACAAGCGGCGCACGCTGTTGACCGAGCGCTTCGTGTGCATGTTCAATGCCGAGAAGACCGGGATCACGCCTCCGATCTCGCTCGAGGATTACGTCCGGCTTCCGCATGTGCTGACCAGCCTGCGGCCTGCCCGCAGCGTGCGCGGCATCGTTGACGAAGCGCTCGACAAGCTCGGTCTGCAGCGCACGGTTGCGCTGACCACGCCGCGTTTCCTCACCGTCCCGCATCTGGTGGCGCAGGCGCCCGTCATCGTCACGATGGGATCGCGGCTGGCCACGCGCTTCTCCGCTGAGCTCGGGCTCAGCCTCAGCCCGCCGCCGGTGGAGCTGAACGAGATGCCGGCGACGTTGTTGTGGCACGCCTCCTACGATCACGATCCGGCCCATGCCTGGTTGCGAAACCAGGTGGTCCAGCTGGCAGCCGAACTGTGAGCTGGCGCGGCGATGTCGCGAGAGGGCGGGCGTATGACGCACTGGCCGCGCAACATCAGCGTCGTCCCTGCGAACGCAGGGGACCCATAACCACGAAATGACTATTGTTGATCGATGTCGGAACGACTAATCCCGTTCACGACGCTCTCCGCTGCGTATGGGTCCCTGCTTTCGCAGGGACGACACCGGTGTTGGGGTAGCGCCTCAATCCCGGTACGACGGATCCGCCCGGTCGAGCTTGCGCAGCAGCGCCGGCCAGGCGAGTTCGCCGTTGCGCGCGGCGCGGCCCGGCTTGGGCAGCATCCGCTCATAGGTGTCTTCGAGGATGTTCTGCGGCGGATAGATCAGCTTAGTGTTGCAGGACAGCGCCATCACCTGGGTCTGGCAAGCGCGCTCGAGGCGGAACAGCACGTTGAAGGCGGCGGGCACGGTGCGGCCGACCACCAGCAGGCCGTGGTTGCGCAGGATCATCGCTTCGTTGTCGCCGAGGTCGCGGACCAGCCGCTCGCGCTCGTCGACATTGTCGGCGATGCCTTCGAAGTCGTGATAGGCGATGTGCAGGAAGCGCATCGAGGTCTGCGCCAGCGGCAGCAGGCCGCATTCCATTGCTGAGACCGCCATGCCGGCCGGTGTATGGGTGTGCGCGACGCAGTCCATGTCATGCTTGGCCATGTGGATGGCGCTGTGAATGACGAAGCCGGCGACGTTGACGTCATAGTCGGTTGCGTTGAGCAGCGTGTTGCCCTCGACGTCGACCTTGATCAGGCTGGAGGCATCGATCTCCTCATAGAGCATGCCGTAGGCGTTGATCAGGAACTGGTCGGTGGTGCCGGGTACGCGGCAGGAGATGTGGTTCGCGATCATTTCGGTCATGCCGTACATCGCGGTGAGACGATAGCAGGCGGCAAGATCGACGCGGGCCTGCCACTCCTCGGCGCTCACCTGCTCGCGAACGGATTTCACGACCTTGATCGCGGGCGAGCTGACGGGGGGATTCATGGCGTTCTCTCCTTGAGATGTCTGCGAGGCCGGGGCCCGATTGTTGGCTTGGAACATAGCAGAATCCGCGCGGCGGCAAGCCGTGACGCGTCTGCTTATTTGCAGGTCTGGCGGGCAAAAACCGAATGCGGATTGGCGCGCGGCGCCTTCGATGCCACTATGCGGAAAACAACCGAGGCGCATCAAAATGAGCGATCGCAAGATACGTATCGCCGTCCTGCATTTCTCACACGAGACCGTCTCGTTCCTGCCGAACGAGACCACCCTCGACGACTTCATCTATCCGGGCTCGCCGGCCAGGGGCGAGGCGCTGCTGCAGTTCGATCCCAAGAACTACATGGGCGGCTTCGTGCAGGTGGCGCGCGAGTTCTCCGAGGTCGAACTGGTCGGCATCGAATCCCCGCTCTGGCCGAAGACCTACACCGGATCGGGCTGGATCACCCAGGAGGCCTATCGGACCTTTACCGGCAAGATGATTGCCGGGCTCAAGGAGGAGGGGCCGTTCGACGGCGTCTATCTGTGCCTGCATGGCGCCATGGCGGTGCGCGACGTGCCGCGGCCGGAGGCCGATCTGGCGCGGCAGGTGCGCGAGGTAGTCGGCCGGTCGGCGTTCATCGCCGCGACCTTCGATCCTCACGGCAACGAGGACGAGGCGTTCCTCGAACAGGCGGACATGGCGTTCGCCGTAAAATATTTCCCGCATTATGATGCGCATCTGCAGGGCGAGCGCGCGGCGCGCATGCTGGTGCGGGCGATCCGCGGCGACTACAAGCCGGTGCACAGCACGATCAAGGTTCCGGTGATCTCACCCACCGTGCTGCAATGGACCGGGGCGCGACCCTGGATGGATCTCGTGCAGCGCACGCTGGTGTGGGAGGCCCGCGAGGTCGACGTCTACGTCAATATCTTCTTCGGCTTCCCGTTCGCCGATGTTCCCGATGTCGGCATGACCGTGCAGGTCCTGACCAACGACAACCCAAAGCTCGCCGAGCAGATCGCGCGCGATCTCGCCGGCACGATCTGGCGGCTGCGCGAAGCCTTGCTGCAATCGACGAAACTCCTCAGCATCACCGAGGGCGTCGCGCTGGCGAAGCAGGCCGTCGCTGACCGCAACACGCCGGTGGTGCTCGCCGATCACAGCGACCGCTCGGGATCGGCGACCTGGCTGCTGCGCGGGATCATCGCGCAGGACCTCGCCAACACCGTGATCGCGACCATCGCGGATGCCAAAGCGACGGCAAGCCTGAAGGCGGCCGGTGCCAAGGCCGGCGATGCCTTCGACATGGAGATCGGTGGGCTCGCCGACGAGTCGGCGGGCGATCCGGTTCGGATCCAGGGCACGATTTCGGCTGCTGGCGACGGCTACGGCCAGTTCTGGGTCTGCGTGCGCTTCGGCCGCAACAATGTGCTGATCCTCTCCACCTATCTGGTGCAGATCATGGAGCCGTTTTCGCTGAAGGCGCTGGTGCCCGACATCGGCGGCTTCGAGGTGATGGCGATCAAGTCGCGGGTGCATTTCCGGCGGGGCTTCGACGACAATGGCTTTGCCAAGACGATCCTGCTGGTCGAGCCGGAGCAACCGTTCCTCGGCACAACGCGTCTCGACAAGTTGCCTTACAGGAATGTCGACCTGACGCGGTTCTATCCCTACGGCAATCCAGCGTTCTCGGAGTCATCATCATGACGGAGGGCCGCTATCGCCTGATCGGTTCGACCGCGTCGCCCTATGCGATCAAGCTGCGCGCACTGATGCGCTACCGGCAGATCCCACACGACTGGGTCATCATGACCAAGTCGCTGCGCGCGGCGACTGCGCATCTGAAGCCGATGCTGATCCCTGTGCTGCAATATCCCGACGGCAGCTATCGCGGTGAGACCACGACGCTCGCCTATGATCTGGAAGCGCGCCACCAGGGGCGCTCGGTGATCCCCGCGGACAAGGCGGTCGCATTCGTCTGCGATCTGCTCGAGGACCTCGCCGACGAATGGGCGGTGAAGCCGTTGTTTCTCTATCGCTGGTGGGCTCCGGAAGACCAGGCTTACGTCTCACGCTGGGCGGGTGAGGAATGGTCGACGTCGGAAGCCGAAGCCGGCAGCCGCGAGGAGATCGAGGAGTTCCGGCAGCGGCAGATCTCGCGCATGGTCATTCTCGGCGCGACGGATGAGAACCGGCCGCTGCTTGAGGAGAGCTATCGGCGGACGCTGGCAGCATTCGAGCCGCATGTCGGCATGACGAACTATCTGTTCGGCAGCCGGCCTTCGCTGGCGGATTTTGCCTGGTTCGGACAACTCAGCGAGATGGCGACCGACCCGACCCCGATGCGGATCATGCGCGAACGCGCGCCGTTCACCGATCACTGGGTACGGCGGCTCGACGACGCGTCCGGCGTCGAGGGCGCCTGGCATCCTCGCGAGCAGGCGCTTGGCGGGTTCGCTGAAGCATTGCTGCGGATCGCGGGCGAACTCTATCTGCCGTTCCTGGCCGCCAATTCGGATGCGTTCGCGGAGGGTCTTGAGCGCCTCGAGATCAAGGTCTGGGGACTGCCTTATGCGCTGGCGCCGTTCAAGTATCAGGTCAAGTGCCTGCAGCAGCTGCGCGAGAAGTTCGCCGCGCTTGGTGCCGGCGATCGCACTGCGTTGAAGCCCGTGCTGGAGCGCACCGGATGCTGGGCCATCCTGGATGGCGGCTGATCGATCGGGAAGGCAAGCAGGTTCAAAACGGCGTGAGTTTAGGTTCGATGTCTGCTCCCGAGTGCGAGCGCGATCGATTCCGGATTTCTGATCCGTTCGATCAGCAGATCGATGCGGTCGCCACCCCAGAACAGTTCGCCGTTGAACACCATGCTGGGAACGCCGAACACGCCGAGCGCTTCGGCCTCGTCGATGATGCGATCGTGTTCGGCGCGGGCAGGGCCGTTGACATAGGCCTCGAACGCGCCGGCAGAGCCGCCGATCGCGGAGATCACGCCGGCAATCTCCGACAACTCGTCGATCTCCAGCTCGTGGTTCCAGAATTTCCGGAATACCGTGTCATGATAGGGCCGGAACAGCCCATGGCGTTGCGCGAACAGCATCCCGGCGCTTGAATAGAAGGCATCGTAGATCCGGCGCGGGCCCTTCATGGTCAGTCCCTGCGCGTTGGCGAACCGCCGCGCATCCATGTAGGAGTAGCGCACCTTGCGCCAGAAGTGCGGCGTGCGTTCCTCGACCGTACCCATGAACTCGGGAATGCGCAGCGTGTAGGGCAGCCATTCCAGTTCGACGCCGCAGGTCTCCTCGAGCTCGAACAGCCGCTTGTTGGCGACATAGGCGTAGGGAGACTTGTAGTCGGTGTAGATCCTGACCTTCGGCTTTTCCATCAGCGTTCCTCAACTCGTCAGGACAATTGTTCCCGATCCCGAGCGGTGGCGCAATGCGGTGTGACGAATGGGAGATCGCGGGCAAACGAACGGGCCCCGGTGCATTCAAGCATCGCGGGGCCCTGCTACTTCGTTTTAGCGAAGGATATCTGGTTATGACCAGTGGTGTTTCGGGACCTAAAAGCGCGTGGCCTTTGCGCTCTCGTCCTGCGGATATGTTCAGATTGTCGGCAGTGCACGCAGCTAGCAGCTGCTGTTCGCCTCACGTGCACCGAGACCTTGCCGCTGAGCAAGGTCGCTGGCTTTCGCCGGTGGCGTCATGCTCCTCTCCAAGGGTGGGCCGACGGACCTCTGTCCGCTTCTGCTGCCTGACGGCCGATCCCATAATCGTCCGTCAATTCCTGCGACGCGAGGAGCAGGCGCTCCAGCACCCCTACAGGTGCAGTCAGCGAAATGCTGCGGCAGTTATGGCCTGCTGTCAAGTTAACGAACAAGGGAATTCAGGTCAGGAATCCTGTCGCGACTTGGTCTTTCGATACTGTGTGAAGTCAGGATCGTGCGTCATCTTCCAGTAGTCGACGAACCGCCACGGCATTGCCGAGAACACGCGGCCGCGACTGTTGCGGTAGTAGGTCGTCATGCCCGGATGCGTCCAGATCAATTGCTCATGCTCGGCATCGACATTGCGGATGTATTCGTTATGCGCGTCGGGATCGACGTCGATCGCGGCGATGTCGTTCTCGATCATCTCGACCAGGCAGGCGGAGATGTAGCGGCTCTGACATTCCGACTGGAAGATCACGCTGCCGCCATGCGCGGGTCCCGAGTTGGGCCCGAGCATCAGAAAGAGGTTGGGGAAGTCAGGCACGGTGAGACCGAGATAGGCGGTCGGATTGTCGTGTTCCCACGCCTGCTTCAGATTCTTGCTCGCGCGCCCGGTGATGTTGAGACGCGCCGCCATCTCGGAGACCTTGAAGCCGGTCGAGATCACGATGACGTCGTGTTGCCGCGATGTGCCGTCGGCCGCGACGATGCCGTCTGCCGCGAAACGATCGATCTTGTCGGTGACCAACTCGACATTCGGCTTGGTCAGCGTCTTGAACCAGTTGTTGTCGAGCAGGATGCGCTTGCCGTAGGGCGGATAGGTCGGCATGCACTTCTCGATCAAATCGGGTCGGTCCTTCAGCTCGGAGAAGATGAAGTCGGCCAGCTCCTGGCGATGCCGGTCGTTGCCTTTGTTGACGGCGCGATCGGGATGCGGCCAGGCCGGATCCTTGCGCAGGAACGGCAGCAGCCCGTCGCCGTAGCGCCAGAACATGTTGAAGCGATACCACTGCACATAGAACGGCAGATGCGCCAGCAGCCACTGCGCGCCCTCGGTGATCGGATCAGAATAGCCCTTCACCGGCCGCGCCCATTGCGCGGTGCGCTGGTAGACGGTGACCGAGGCGACGCGGTCGGCGATCGACGGCACCAGCTGCATCGCGGTCGCGCCGGTGCCGATCACGGCGACATGCTTGCCGTCGAGCTTGATGTCGTCGGACCATAGCGCCGAATGAACCTTGAGGCCCTCGAAGTCCTCGTCGCCGTTGAAGCGGGCAGGCAACGGATCATTGAGTTGCCCGATCGCGCTGACCAGCGCGGTGGACTCGAAGGTCTCCTCGCCGTCCGCGGTCCTCAGCGTCGAGACCCAGCTTCGCTTGGCTTCGTCCCAGTGTGAGGCGACGAGCTCGGTCGAGAGACGGACGTGTCTGCGGATGTCGTGTTCGCGCACGACCTTGAGCAGATAATCCAGCAGTTCCTGTCGCTGTGCGAAGTAGCGGGTCCACGGGTTGCGGGCGCCGAAGGAGAACGAGTAGGAGTGGTTCGGCGTATCGACGCCGCAGCCGGGATAACGGTTGACGTACCAGGTGCCGCCGATCTCGTCCTGCTTCTCGACGATCGTGTAGGGAATGCCGAGCCGCCCGAGCGCAACGCCGAGCGCGATCGCGCAGACACCCGCGCCGACGATCAGCACATGCTGCTGCGCCAGCCTCTCGTCAGCGGGACGCTCGCGCCAGCGCGCCTCGCGGGGAACGAAGCCCATCTCCTCCCGCATCAGCGGGGCATATTCGGGCGCGACGTTCTCGCCGAGCGTCGCGCGCATCATCCGCAGCATCAGCTCATCGCCGGGATCGGTGATGACGGGCTTTGGCGTCCCGTTCGCGAACAGGTTCAGGACCGCCGCGCGGATCTCGTCCTGGATCTCCTTCGGCACGCCGGCATCCGGATCGGGGATCAGGCGGACGTCGCGCTTCGGCTTGTAGGGCGGCTCGAGCCACTTCTCGTCGCCGGTCATGTGCACCAGCACCATCAGCAGCACGCGGATGTCGCCCTCGGCGATGGCGGAGGACAGGTCCAGGTGTTGGCGCGGAAGCTCGATATTCATGCGTTCCTCAGCTGCGTGGTGCTTCCGGCAGGCCGCCATAGGCGGCCCAGGTGGTGCCCGCGATGTAGCCGGCATCGACCGGCAGGTTGATGCCGGTCACGCCGCTGCTCTGCGGCGAGAGAAGCCAGGCGATCGCCTGCGCCACTTCCATCGGCTCAACGAGCCGGTTCATCGCCGTCGGGCTGGCTAGAAGGTCCTTGTTCAGCGCGCCTGACGCGATGCCGGCTTCGAGCGCCGCCGTGCGGGTGAAGCCGGGCGACACCGCGTTGACGCGCACGCCGGAACGTCCCCATTCGGCGGCGAGCGTCTGCGTGATCTGGATGACGCCGGCCTTTGCTGCGGTATACGCGTGGATCGGGCCCGACGTCATGCCGGCCACGGAAGCGACGTTGACGATTGCGCCGTGTTGCCGCTTCGCCATCCCGATGCCGACGCTGCGCGCGACCAGGAACGTGCCGCGCAGGTCGATATTGACCTCACGGTCCCATTGCTCCATCCGCACCCGGTCGATCGTGTGCATCTTGCCGAACACGCCAGCCGCATTGACGAGGCCCGTGATCGGGCCGTGCACCTTCTCGATATCGGCAATGCCGGCGACAACAGCGCTTTCGCTCGCGACGTCGAACGGAGCCGGCCAAAGGATTGCGCTGGTGCCGACCAGTTGCTCCGGCGCGATGTCGACGATGACGACGCGGTGGCCCTGATCGGCAAGCAGCGTTGCGGTTGCCGCGCCAATGCCGCGGCTGCCGCCGGTGACGAGGATGGTGCCGTCCGCGCTCATCGCTTCTTCCCTTCGCTGCTGTTGAACAGGCCGCGCGTGACCAGCTTCTGATAGGCTGTGATCACGTAGTCAGGCACGGCGGTGACGCCTTGCTCGGAGTAGGAATAGCGCCGGCTGAGATAGCCGCGCGCGCCCATCAGCACCTGGACGATGGCCTCGAATTCCTCGTCGCTGAATGTGTTGGTGGCTCCCGCGGCCCGCGCGCGCTGGAGGATCCGGACATAAGCGTTCGAGATGTTGTCAAAATGCTTCTGGTAGCCGGTCGGCGCGAAGAACTCGGCCTCGTTGAGGATGCGGAGAAACTCCGGCACCTCGCGGATGAAATCGAAGAAGGCGCTGAAGCGCTCGATCTCCTGCCGGGCTTCGCTTGCGGTGCCGGTCCGCGCATGGATGAAGCGGACCATGTCGAGGCCGATCTTCGGCAGCAGCTGGTCGAGCAGTTCCTGGCGGTTCTCGAAATGATTGTAGAAGGTGCCCTGCGCGACGCCGGCGGCCTCGGTGATGCGGGCGACCGAGGCTTCGGCATAGCCATATTTGCCAACAACCTTGGTCGCGGCGTCGAAGATCTTCTGCTTGGTCCAGGCGTTGCGCTCGACCCGGTTGAGTTTTGTCACCTTGGCGGGTGTCGCTTGTGTCATGCGGTGGCCTCGAGTTCGGCGCGGAGCACGCGTTTGAGCACCTTGCCGGATGGATTGCGTGGCAGGCTGTCGCGGATGATCAGCTGCCGCGGCACCTTGAAGCCGGCGAGCCGTGCTCGGCAGAATTCGGTGAGGTTGGGCAGGTCGAGCCTTGCATCGTCCGCCAGCACCACGATGGCGACCGGCTTCTCGCCCCAGCGGTCGTCCCGCAGGCCGATCACCGCGACCTCGCGCACCCCGGGGATTTCGTAGATGACGCGCTCGACTTCGGAGGAGGCAATATTCTCTCCGCCGGAGATGATCATGTCCTTCTTGCGGTCGGTCAGATAGAGGAAGCCGTCGTCGTCGAGATAGCCGATGTCGCCGGTGCGGAACCAGTCGCCGAAGAACGCGAACGCGGTCTTCTCCGGATCGTTCCAGTAACCTTGCGTGACCTTCGGGCCGCGCAGGCAGATCTCGCCATCCTGGCCCGCGGGCAGGCGCTTGCCTGTGTCGTCGCGGATCTCGATCTCGACATGGGCGATGGCGCGGCCGGTCGAGCCGATCTTCTCGATCTCGCGGCCGGCATCCATGAACGTATCGCCGCCGCAGCTTTCGGTGAGGCCGTAGGCATCGATGTAGCGCGCGTTCCTGAAATAGTCGGAGAAGGCGCGGATGCGGACCTCCGGTGTCTTCTCGCCGCCACCGATCGCCCATCGCAGGCTGGAGACGTCGTAGCGCTCGCGGTTCGGGCAGGTGAGGAGCGCCGTGGTCATGACGGGCGCGAACCATGCGGCGTTCAGCTTCTCGCGCTCGATCGCGGCGAGCGCCGGTTCGGGCTCGAAGCTGCGGTGAATGCACAGCATGCCGCCGTGCCAGAGCACGGCGATGCCGGGCAAATCGAGCGCGCCGACATGATAGAGCGGTCCGACCACGAGCAGCCGGGTGTCGGCGTTCAATCCGAGCACCAGGGTCTGGTCGGCGGATTTCCAGTAAATGTTCTCGTAGGTGAGCATCACCCCCTTGGGACGATCCGTCGTGCCCGAGGTGTACATCAGTCGCATCAGATCGCGTGGCTGGCGCACATGGATCGGCGCCGGCGCGATGTCGGGCGCGAGGTTGGTGACGCTGGACTGCGCGACCTCACCCAGCAGCACCACAGGCGCGTCGCCGTTTGCGATCGCAGCAAATTCCTCGTCGGCGACGAGCAGGCGCGTGCCGGAATTGCCGACGATGTAGCTGACCTCATCCGCCGACAGGCGATAATTGATCGGCAGGAACACCGCGCCGATATGGCTGGTCGCAAACACCAGCTCGAGAAAAGCGGTGCTGTTCTTCATCAAGACGGCGACGACATCGCCTGTCGCGATCCCGCGCATCGCGAGCCAGCTGCCGACCTGACGGATCCGCAGGTCAAAATCCGCATAGGAGATGTCTTCGCCGCGATATTTCACCGCACAGCGGTCCGGCGTCCGCCTGGCATGAAATGCGATGAAGCTGGAAAGATTGATCATTTGCCGCTCGTTGGGCCAATTCCGGCGCCGTTTTCTCCCTGGATGAACTATGAGTCGTAATTCATATTTGGCTTGACGTCACCCCCCTTGCTCTGAAAACATCAAGGGCATGGAGACGGAACGATCTCCGTAAGGGATTTTGGGAACGCGAACCCGACAGGGAGGGGAGTATGACGAGGACCCGGAAACCGGGCATCAGCCGGCGCTCGACGCTTGCGCTGATGGGCGCCGGTGCGGTGACCTTTGCCGCGCCATGGGTGGCGCGCGCGCAGGCCAAGACGATCAAGATCGGCATGCCGACGATTCTGTCGGGGCGCGTCGCGCAACTCGGCACATCCTCGCGCAACGCGGTGATGCTGGAAGTCGAGAAGGTCAATGCCGCCGGCGGCCTTGCCGGGCGGCAGATCGAGATGGTGATCCGCGACTCCAAGGGACAGCCGCAGGAAGCGGCGCGTGTCGCGCGCGAGCTCGTCAACACCGACGGCTGCGAGATGCTGCTCGACGGCGAGGCATCGTCGGGATCGTTCGCGGTTCATGAGGTGGCGCGTGATCTCGGCGTGCTCTGCATCCACACCTGCTCGGAAGCGTCGTCGCTCACCGCCGATCCCAAGCAGCACATTCCGAACGCCTTCCGCTGCGTGCGGCAGGGCATTCATGACTCGATCGTCGGCGCCGGCTATGCGGCAGGGATCGCCAAGGTCAAGGGCCTGAAGAAATGGGCGACCTGTTCGCCCGACTATGCCTATGGCCGCGACACCACCGGCGAGTTCGTGCTGTACTTGAAGAAGTTCGCGCCTGACGTCGAGGTCATCAGCGAGTCCTGGCCAAAGCTGTTCCAGCCCGACTACACCGAGGTGGTGACCAAGATCCTGCAGGCGAAGCCGCAGGCGCTCTATTCATGCCTGTGGGGCGGTGATCTCACGTCCTATATCGACCAGGCCAATATCTACGCGCTGTTCACCCAGATGGAGGTGTTCGCGGTGAACATGGCCGACTATACCGCGCTCACCGTGGTGAAGAACCTGCCGAAGGGCATCCACTCCGGCGACCGCTACATCAAGACATTCCCGCCGACGCCGGAAAATGCAGCCTGGGGCGATGCCTACAAGGCCAAGTACAACGAGTACCCGACCAACTGGTCGTGGCAGAACGCCACCGCGGTCATGTTCCTCAACGAGGCCGTCAAGAAGGCGAACTCGACCGACGGCAAGAAGGTCGCGGAGGCGCTCACCGGCCTCACCATCAAATGCCCGTTCGGCGCCGACGGCACCGTCACCATGCGCGCCGACGACCACACGCTGGTCGGTTACGCCATCGGCTGGGGCACCACGATCCCGCAGGAGCCCTACGTTCCCGATGTGAAGGCCGGAGACTGGAAGACCATCTTCGAACTCGAAGCCGAGTGGAAGAAGAGCAAGGGCTACACCTGATCCGCATGTGCGGCGGAGGCTGCCACCGGCTGCCTCCGCCTCGCATCTGATGTTTGTCGCGCGCCGACGTTGCGGCCCGCCGTGATGGATGATTTTCTGTGGACCTCGACGCGCTCGCCAGTTGCCTCGCCAGCCCTGCCTGCCTGGTGACGCAAACCACCAGCGGCCTAATCATCGGCATGCTGCTGTTCCTTGTCGCCGTCGGGCTGACGCTGATCTTCGGCGTGCTCAAGGTGGTCAATTTCAGCCACGGCGCCTTCTATATGTTCGGCGCCTATTTCGCGATGACGGCCTATCAGCTCACCGGCAGCTTCGCGCTGGCGATGCTGAGCGGCGCCGTCGGCACCGCGATCCTCGGCCTGATCTTCGAGCGCGTGTTCATGAGCCGGGTGTACGGCCGCGACGTGCTGATGCAGCTTTTGGTGTGCTACGCTTTCGTGCTGATCTTCGACGATGTCGTCCGCATGATCTGGGGGCCTGAGTTCAAGTCGATGGGCATGCCGGCTGCGTTCCAGGTGGCACCGCTGTTCATCGGCGGCGGCGTGGTGCCGCCATACTATCTGCTCTTGATCGGGGTGGCGCTTGCTGCCGCCGTCGTTCTCGGGTTGGGGCTGGCGCGCTCCAGGATCGGCAAGGTGATCCGTGCGGCCGCGCACAATCCCGGGATGGTGTCGGCGCTCGGCATCAACACCGGGCTGATCTATGGCGGCGTGTTCGCGCTCGGCGGCATGCTGGCGGGACTCGCCGGGGCGCTTGCCGCGCCGGTGCGTTCGCTGACGCCGGGCATGGGTTTCTCTGTTCTGATCGAGTCCTTCATCGTCACCGTGATCGGCGGCATGGGCTCGATCCTGGGGGCACTGATCGGCGCGCTGCTGATCGGCCTGATCCGTTCGTTCGGATCGCTCGGCTTCCCGCTGTTCACCGAGGGACTGATGTATCTCTTCATGGTGATCGTGCTGGTGTCGCGTCCGACCGGCCTGTTCGGCAAGGAGGTCGCATGACCGAGTTGCAGGCCGGGCAGGGCGCGCAGCCCCTCGATGTGCCCCGGATTGACGCCAGGCCGCAGCGCTACCGCGATGTGCTGATCGCGCTCGTGGCGTTCGCCTTGCTGGCACTGCTGCCGTTCATCTTCGGCAGCAAGCAGCTGCTCGACTTCGTGATCCGCTGCGCGGCCTACGGATTGTTCGCAACGTCGCTCAACCTCCTGGTCGGATATACCGGACTGATCTCCTTCGGCCACGGCATGTTCTTCGGCCTCGGCGCCTATGGTTTCGGCCTGATGATGCAGAAGACCGGCGTGCCGATCCCGGTCGCCTTCGTCGCCACGCTGGCGATGACCTTCGTGGTCGCCGTCGTCATTGGCGCGATCTGCGTGCGGCTGAAGGAGATCTATTTCGCCTTCGTCACGCTGGCGTTCCAGATGCTGATCCATTCGACCATCCTGTCGTGGCAGTCGCTGACCGGCGGCGACCAGGGCCTGCGCGGCGGCATTCCTCGGCCGGCGTTCCTCGGTGTCGATCTGTCGAACCATCTGCATCTCTACATCACGAGTTGCGCTCTGCTGGTGATCGGGCTGTTCCTGATGCGCCAGATCGCGCAATCGCCGTTCGGCTACACCCTGCGCATGATCCGCGACAACGCCACGCGGGCGAGCTTCATCGGCATCGATGTCTGGCGCGCCAAGTTGACAATTTTCGTGCTGGCGGCGCTGTTCGCTGCGACCGGCGGCATGATCATGGCGCTGTTCGTCTCCGGTGCCTATCCCGAGTTTGCCTACTGGACGATCTCGGGCGAAGGCATCTTCATCAACATGCTCGGCGGCGTGACCACCTTCCTCGGCCCGATAGTCGGCACGGTGCTGCTGTTGATCCTCAACGACACCGTCACCCGGCTGACCGAGTATCACGGCATTGTGCTCGGCATCGTGATCCTGTTCTTTGCCATCGGCCTGCGAAAGGGCCTGATGGATTTTGTCGTCGAATGGTTCGCGCAGCGTCGCGGCGAAGGGCGCGCCTAGCCATGCTGGAAATTCGCGCCCTCTCGAAATCCTTTGGCGGCGTCAAGGCGACTGATAACGTCTCGCTCGACTTTGCCGATGGTTCGCTGACCGCCGTGATCGGTCCCAACGGCGCCGGCAAGAGCACCTTCTTCAACCTGATCACGGGCGCGCTGCGGCCGGACGCCGGGCAGATCCTGCTCAATGGCGTCGACATGGCGGGCAAGTCGCCGCCGGAGATCGTGCGCCACGGCATCGGCCGCGCTTTCCAGGTCGCGAGCATCTTTCCGTCGCTGACGGTCGAGGAAACGATGCTGGCTGCGGTCGGTGCCGATCAGCGCCGCGCCGGCGTGATGCTTCGGCGCTTCCCATTGGCCGAGACCCGCGACCGCGCCGAGCATGCGATGGAGCTGCTCGGCCTTGCCGGCAAGCGCAACAGGACCGCGGCGACGCTGTCGCACGGCGACCAGAAGCTGCTCGATATCGCGCTCGCGCTGGTGCTCGAACCCAAGGTGCTGCTGCTCGACGAGCCGACCGCGGGCATGGGCACCGAAGAGCGTTGGCGCATGATCGACAAGGTGCGCGAGCTCTGGGAGAAGCAGAAGATCACCGTGGTGTTCATCGAGCACGACATGGACATCGTGTTCAAGATTGCGCCAGAGATCGTCGTGCTGTGCTACGGGCGAATTCTTGCGACCGGAACGCCGGGTTCGATCCGCAGCAACGCTGCCGTGATCGAGGCCTATCTCGGCAGCGACGATCACGCAGGAGCGGTCGCATGAGCACGCAGCCGGTGGTGCAGGTCGAGGACCTCGACGTCTACTACGGTACCAGCCAGATCCTGTTCGGCGTCGGCCTGTCCGTGCGCAAGGGCGAGACCATGGCGCTGCTCGGCCGCAACGGCGCCGGCAAGTCGACCACCATGAAGGCGATCATGGGACTGGCGCCGGCACGGCGAGGCAAGGTGACCTTACGTGGCCAGCTGGTCTCCGGAATGCGGCCGCATCACATCGCGCGGGCCGGGCTCGGCTTCGTGCCGGAAGATCGCCAGATCTTTCCCGAGCATACGGTCGAGGACAATCTCGTCATCGGACAGAAGAAGGGGCCTGACGGCGAGGACGAGTGGTCGATCCGCCGCGTCTATGACGTGTTTCCGCTGCTGGAGCCGCTGCGGCACCGGATCGCAGGCCGGCTCTCCGGCGGCGAACAGCAGATGCTGGCGATCGCCCGTACGCTGATGGGCAATCCGGTGCTGCTACTGCTGGACGAGCCGAGCGAGGGACTGGCGCCGATCATCGTGCAGCGCATCGGCGAGCTACTGCGGCAGCTCCGCGGCACCGGTGCCACGGTATTGATCGCCGAGCAGAACATGCATTTTTGCCTTGGCCTTGCGAGCCACGCGACGGTTATCGACAAGGGACAGATCGTCTACACATCCTCCATCGAAGAGCTGAAGGCCAACGACAACATTCGGCAGCGCTATCTGGCGCTGTAGGGCCCTTCGAAACTAACGGGGAGGACAAATGGCGGGCGAACGCAGGCTGACGCCGACGCACGAGGCGCCGTATCGCGGGCTGAAGGTGCTCGATTTCGGGCAGGGGATCGCTTCGCCATATTGCGCGATGCTGCTCGGGGTCTATGGCGCCGACGTCATCAAGGTGGAGCCGCCAGAGGGCGACTGGTCGCGCTATCTCGGCACGACCTACGGCAATCACACGACCTTGTCGGCGGTCTATAACCGCGGCAAGCGCAGCCTGTGCCTCGACATGAAGCACAAGGACGGCATCGCGATTGCGCAGCGCCTGGCGCGCGAGGCCGACGTGCTCATTGAAGGATTTCGCCCAGGTGTCGCCGAGCGGCTCGGGCTCGGCTATGAGAGCCTGTCGCGTGACAATCCCGGCCTCGTCTATCTCTCGGTCAGCGGCTTCGGGCAGAGCGGGCCTTATGCCAAGCGGCCGGGCTCGGACTCGGTAGCGCAGGCGTTCTCGGGGCTGGTCTCGGTCAACATTGGTACCGATGGTGTGCCGCACCGGGTCGGCACCACGATCTCCGACGTGGTCACCGGCGTCTACGCATTCCAGGCCATTGCCACGACCCTGTTCGCGCGCGCGACGGTCGGCACCGGCCGCTGGATCGACGTCAATCTCTGCCAGTCGACGTCAGCGCTGCTCGGGCACAAGGTCGCCGAGTTCATCCTGGAGGGCGGTGCCCCTCGCGCGCTCAATGTGCCGGCCGGCACCTACCAGACACAGGACGGCTGGATGATGGTGACATTGGTGAACGAGCCGCAATACAAGCGGCTGTGCGGTGCGATCGGCCGCGAAGATCTTGCCAGCGATCCGCGCTTCGCCGACTTCGCCCGGCGCGCAGATGCCGCCGATACGCTGATCCCGCAGCTGCGCGAGGTGTTCCTGACGCAGCCGACGGATGCCTGGCTAAAGGCGCTGCACGCGGCCGATATCATCGCGGAGCGGATCCTCAATCCCGGCGAATGGCTGCGCGACCCTCATGTCGAGGCGACGAGGGCGTCGGTCCGTCAGGATACGTCGGGTGTCGGCGCGGTCTATTCGCCGCGGACGCCGGGGATCGCGAGCTTGTCCGAGGATCACCTGTGCTCCGCGCCGGATGTCGGGCAGGATAGCCGCGCCGTGCTGACAGAGGCTGGATTTGGTTCCGCCGAGATCGACGGCTTGCTGCAGTCGGGTGCGGTGCGGCAGGCCAAAGCGATGGCAGGAGGCAAGACATCATGAGCACAGACCTCGTTCGTTACTCGGTCACTGAGCAGATTGCGGAGATTGTGCTGGATCGCGCGCCGGTCAATGCGCTCAGCATTCCCTTGATCGACGCGTTGCTGGCGGCGCTGGCGAAGGCGCGCGATGATGACGCGGTGCGCGCCGTCATCGTCAGCAGCGCCCACAAGGTGTTTTGCGCCGGTCTCGACCTCGATATCGTCAGGGGCAAGCCCGCGATCGAGACCAAAAAGTTCCTCGAGCGGCTGTATTTCGCGTTGAACGATACGCAATACCGCATGGGCAAGCCGACGATTGCGGCGATCGACGGCGCGGTGCGCGCCGGCGGCATGACGATCGCGATCTCCTGCGACATGATCGTTGCGGGCGACGGCTCGACGTTCGGCTATCCCGAGATCGATGTCGGCCTGATCCCGGCGATCCACTTCGTGCAGCTGCCACGGCTGGTCGGCAAGCACCAGGCGTTCGGTCCGCTGTTCCTCGGCGAGCCCTTCGATGCCGCAACGGCCTTTCGCATGGGGCTGCTCAGCGAAGTGGTGCCGAAGGGCACGGCACTGGAGCGGGCCCGCGAGCTCGCGCGCAAGCTGGCGGCGAAATCGCCCATCGTGATGAAGATCGGTCGCGATGCCTTCATGCGCGCGGTCGATGCCGATTTCCGCCGCTCGGTGGAGAACACGGCGGAAAGTTTCGTGGTGGTCGCCTCGACGGAAGACTGCCAGGAAGGGCTGAATGCGTTCGTCGAGAAGCGGACGCCCAACTACAAGGGACGATAAATGGCTGGATTGTATTTCGAAGAGTTCGAGGTCGGGCGGGAATTCCATCACGAGTTCAGCCGAACCGTGACGGAGATGGACAACACCATGTTCAGCCTGCTGACCATGAATCCGCAGCCGCTGCATCTCGATGCGCATTTCTCCGAGAAGACCGAATTCGGCCAGCGGCTGTTCAACAGCCTCTATACGCTCGGCATCATGATCGGCATGAGCGTGTACGACACGACCTTGGGCACCACGGTCGGCAATCTCGGCATGACCGACGTCAAGTTTCCGAAACCGGTCTTTCATGGCGATACCTTGAAAGCGCATACCAAGATCATCGGCAAGCGTGCCAGCAAGTCGCGGCCGACCCAGGGCATCGTCGAGTTCGAGCACACCATGACCAACCAGCGCGGCGAGGTGGTGGCGAGCTGCCGCCGCACCGGCCTGATGCACTGCAAGCCGAAGGCGTAAGCGATGCGATCGTTCCTGTTCGTTCCCGGCGACAGCACCCGGAAATATGAGAGTGCGAAGAAAACCGCGGCCGATGCCCTGATCCTCGACCTTGAGGACTCGATTGCGCCGGAGCAGAAGGTCGTTGCGCGCGGGATCACACGGCAGATGCTCGATGCGCGCAATCCGGAGCAGAAGCTCTATATCCGGGTCAACGCCCTCGACACCGACCTGACACTCGGCGACCTTGCCGCTGTGATGCCCGGCAAGCCCGACGGCATCGTGCTGCCGAAATGCGCCGGCGCCGCCGACGTCAACAAGCTCGCGCTCTATCTCGACGCGTTCGAGGCGGCCTCCGGCATCGAGCAGGGGTCCACACGGATCGTCACGGTCGCGACCGAAACGGCGCGCGCGGTTCTCAAAATCCTCGACTTCGAGAACATGTGCCCGCGGCTCTGGGGCATGATGTGGGGGGCGGAGGACCTGGCGGCTTCGCTTGGCGCGACCCGCAACCGTACCGACGGCCGCTATCACTCACCGTTCATTCTCGCCCGCGATCTCTGCCTGATCGGCGCGGCCGCGGCCGGCGTCGTTGCGATCGACACCATCGCCACCGACATCAACGATCTCGATGCGCTGAAGGCAGAGGCAGTCGCTGCGCGGCAGGACGGCTTCCTGGCCAAGGCCGTGATCCATCCCAAGCATGTCGACGTCGTCAACGCGGCCTTCATGCCGACCGACGAGGAGATCGCATGGTCGGAGCGGGTGATCGCCGCGTTTGCCGATAATCCATCAGGTGTCGCCAAGATGGACGGCAAGATGCTGGACAAGCCGCATTTGCGCGCCGCCGAGAAGATATTGGCGTCGCGCAGGAAATAGTCAGGAGGAGCCGGGCTCGATCAGCGCGCCCTCCGCGATGAGGGCGGCAATCTCGGCATCCGCAAGTCCTGCCTCGCGCAGGATCTCCCGGCCGTGCTCGCCGAGGTTCGGCGGATAGGTCCGGATCGACGGCGGCGTCCGGCTCCAGGTGGCGGCCGGGCCGGCAACGCGCAGCGTGCCTTCGGTCGGATGCTCCAGCGATTGGAGCAGCCCGACGGCTTTGAGATGCGGATCGTCAATTAGGCTATCGAGGTCGTGCAGAGGTGCATGCGGAATGTCGGCCTCTTCGAAGAAGCGCATCCATTCGGCGGTGCTGCGGGTCTTCATCATCTGCGAAAACCAGTCGTAGACGAAGTCGTAGTTCCTCGTTCGCGCCGAAATGCTGTTCAGCCGCGGGTCGCGATCGGCCTCATCGGCGAGGCCGATCTTGGCGAAGAATGCGTTCCACTGCTTGTCGGAATAGACCAGCGCGCAGATGTAGCCGTCGCTGGTCTGATACGGCCGGCGATCGGGCGACAGCAGCCGGGAGTAGCCGGGCGGCCCGATCGGCGGCTCGAAGCTGCGGCCAGCCATGTGATCGCCGAGCACGAACTGCGCCATGGTCTCGAACATCGGGATCTCGATCGCCTGGCCCTCGCCGGAGCGCTCGCGGTGGAACAGCGCCGCCAGGATGGCGTGGACGGCATTGAGGCCAACGATGCGGTCGGCCATGGTCGCCGGAGAGTAGCGCGGCTCACCGGTGATCTGGCCGGTCAGCGCGGGCAGCGCCGTCAGCCCCTGGATCAGGTCGTCATAGGCGGGCCGGCCCGCATAGGGGCCGGTCTCGCCGAAGCCGTGCAGGCTGGCATAGACCAGCCGCGGGTTGACGGCGTGCAGATCGTCGGCGCCGAGCTTCAGCCGCGCCATTGCCGCGGGACGGACGTTGTGGACGAACACGTCGGCGTCCGCGGCAAGCCGCAGCAGCGCCGCGCGGCCGCCGGCCCTCTTCAGGTCGAGCACGATCGAGCGCTTGTTGCGATTGCCCTGCAGGTACATCGCGCCCATCCCAGGATGGCGCATCGGGGCCGCATGGCGCATCACATCGCCATCGGGGCTCTCGACCTTGATCACGTCGGCGCCGTAGTCGCCGAGGATCATGGTTGCGTAAGGCCCCATCATCACGCTGGTGAGGTCGATGATCCTGACACCGGCGAGCGGGCCCGCCGGCGCAGATGGTTCGTCTCTCGTCGGTGCCGAGCTCAATGGGTGGCGGCCAGCGCTTCGGTGAAGGCCTTGAAGACGTCGGTGCCCGGCTTGCCGCGCTTGTCGACGTCCTTCACCCAATCCTGGGCCACCGACTTGAAGGCGGTGTCGAACACCTTCTTGTCGTCGGCGCTGAAGTTGATGACCTTCATGCCCTGCGACTTGATCTTGTCAGCCGCGGCCTTCTCGCCGTCCTCGAACCGCTTGCAGGCCTCGCGCGTGGTCTGCTCGCCGGCCTCGATCAGCGCCTTGCGCACGTTCTCGGGCAGCGACTTGAACTTCAGCTCGCCCATCGAATAGGTGAAGATCGCGGTGCCGAAGTTCAGGCCTTCGGTACCCGACTTCAGGATCTTGCCGAAGTCGTAGGACGCCGAGCTCTGGTAAGAGAAGATCAGCCCGTCGAGCGTGCCGCGGGTCAGCGATTCATAGATTTCCGGCGCGGCCATCCGCACCGGCACGCCGCCGATCGAGCGCATCATGAGATCCATCGCGCCGCCGGTGGTGCGGATCTTCAGACCTTCGAGGTCCCTTGCCGTCTTCACATCGCGGCTGGTCGCTAGCTGGACCTGGTAGGCGGGCAGCGCGAGCGTCACCAGTGGACGGAGCTGGTTGGGCGCGAATTCCTTGGTCTCCAGGATGCCGCCATTGTGCGAGATCTTGTAGAAGGCGAGGGAGCCCTGGCATTCGTTGTCGAAGATGCCGGGCAATTCGGCAACGGCGGTCAGCGGAAACTTGTCCGACGAGTAGGACGGCACGATGTAGGAGACGTCCGCGACGCCGAGCGCGGTAAGCTGGGCCATGTCCTTGGCCTTGCCGAGCTGCTCCGCCGGGAAGTGCTGAAACGTGACCTGGCCGTTGGTCAGCTTGGCGACGAGCTCGGAGAACGGCTTGCCGACGAGCTCATGGATCACGTGGCCGGAGGGCAAGCTGTCGGCAAGGCGCAGCGTGATCTTCTCCTGGGCAAGGCCCGACGATGCGGACGCCGCGAGCAAGACCGTGCCGAGGCCTGCGCCGGCGAAAAAACGGGAATACAAATTCATCATGGTCTCCCAGAGATGGCCGTCTCGACCGACGGCTTCTTCAATGTTGCATGTGGTTCGGCAGCCAGAGGATGATCTCCGGGAATGCCACGAAAATAGCGATAGCAATCAGATGCGCGATGAAATGCGGGAATGTGCCGTGGAACACCTCGCCCACGGGGCGATGTGCGTAACGCGCCACGATGAAGCAGTTCAATCCGATCGGCGGCGTGATCATGCCGACCTCGGCGGTCACGATCTTGATGACACCGAACCAGATCGGGTCGAAGCCGAGCGACTTGATCAACGGCAGCACGATCGGAACCGTCAGCACCAGGATCGCGATCTGATCCATGAACGAGCCGAGCACGATGTAGCCGCACAGGATCAGCGTGATGATGATCCAGCGCGAGACGTCGAGGCCGCCGACCCAGCCGACGATGTTCTGCGTCACCTGCGTCAGCGTGAAGAAATAGCCGAAGATATGCGCGCACATGATGATCAGCACGATCATGCAGGTGCCTTGGGCGGCATGCCGTAACGTCGTGTAGAGCGAGGTCAGGTTGATCTTGCGCTTCCAGCAGGCGAGGCAGAAGGCGCCGAATGCGCCGAAAGCCGAGGCTTCCGTTGGTGTCGCGATCCCGAGGTAGATCGTGCCTGTGACGATCGAGAACAGGATCACCATTGGGCTGACCTGCCAGAGCAGGCTGAACCGCTCCGACCATGTCACCGCGGAGATCGTCGGCGCGCGCGAAGGATCGAGCAGCACGAGGATATAGATCGTCGACATGATGATGATGGTGACGAAGATCGCCGGGATGATGCCGCTGATCAGCAGCTTCCCGATGTTGACCTCGGCAAGCAGGCCGAAGATGACCAGCGCGACCGAGGTCGGCAGCAGCATCGCGAGCGTACCTGAGATCGCGACGACGCCGGCTGCCATCTTGGGCTCGTAGCCCTGGCGGATCATCGCCGGAAGGCTGGTCGAGGACAGCGTCGCGGCCGAGGCCGTGCTGGTGCCGCAGATCGAGCCGAAGCCCGCGCCGGCGAGCGCAGTCGCCATGCCGAGGCCGCCGGGGATGCGTCCGACCCAGGCTGCCGCGGTCTTGAAGAGATCGTCGGCGACACCCGACAGCAGCACGAGGTCTGCCATTAACAGGAACATCGGGATCGTGATCAGCTCGTAGGAGGTGACGGCCGACAGCGGCGTGGTCTGCAGCACGCCGAGCAGGATCGGCAGGCCGCCGGTTAGATAGAGGCCGAGCCCGCCGGAGAAGGCCATCGCGAATGCGACCGGTGTTCCTATCGCGAGCAGGACGAATAGCAGCGCGAGGATGAAGGTCGGGATCATTCGAAACCTCCGGCAGCCTTCTCCGAATGGCCGGAGATGGCCGGCAGCGGCAGCAGATTTTGACCGGTCAGGAGGCTCGCGATATTGGCAATGAGATGAACGGCAAGGCGCAGTGCGAGTATTCCCGCGCCGACCGGCACGAAGATCGAGGACGCCCAGGTCGGCCACGGGATCGCACCGGCCATCACGTCGCCCGAGACATAATTGTCGAGCGCGCGCTGATAGCCGAGCCAGGTGATCGGAACGAAGATCGCGAGGCCGACGACATTCGAGATGATGACGCAGAGGCGCTGGATGATCGCGGAGAAGCGCGGTAGCAGGATATCGACGCTGATATGGCCGTTGACGGCGTAGGTGCCTGAGAGCGACAGGAAGAAGACGCCGGCCATCACGTAGAGCGAGATCAGGTCATAGGCCCAGGAGAACGGCCGGTTGAAGACGTAGCGCATCACGACGTCGGAGAAGACGATGATCATGATCGCGAACATCAGGGCCGCGGCGATGGCCGAGGTCACCTTCTCGATGGTGGTCAGGGCTTTCAGACTTGTCTTGATCACGTATGGCTCCGTCCGCGTTACTGGGCCGGCACGGCCGCAACGGCAGCGCTGAACTCCTTCAGGGCGTCGCTGCCGTGCTTGCCGCGCGCGTCGAGCCCTTCGGCCCATGCCTTGCCCACGCCCTTGGTCAGGTCCTTGAGCTTGGCGACGACGTCGGGCTGCAGGGTGTCGAAGTGGACGCCTGCGGCCTCCATCGACTTCATGGTCTCGCTGTCCTGCTTCTGCACTTCCTTGCAGGCGGACGGCAGGATCTCCTCGGCGGTGTCGATCATCGCCTTCTGGATCTCGGGCGACAGCTTCTTCCAAGCGTTCTCGCTGATCGAATAGGCGACCACGAAGCTCGCGAAGCCGAAGCCATCGGTGGAATGCTTCACGAGCTTGTCGGCGCCATAGGCGACGACGCTCTCGAGCGGAAACAGCAGGCCGTCCATCGTGCCGCGCGACAGCGACTCATAGGCGTCGGGCGCTGCCATCCGTACCGGCACCGCGCCGATCGCGCGCAAGGTGAGGTCCTGAGCGCCGCCGGTCGATCGCAGCTTCAGTCCATTGATGTCGGCTGTGTCCTTCACCGGCTGCTTCACGGTCAGGATGCGATAGGGTGGCAGGCTCACCGCGAGCAGCAGGCGGATGCCGTTTCCGGTATAATCCTGCTGTGCGATCACGCCGCTCCGCGCAGTCTTCCAATAAGCGAGCGTGCCCTGGCAGGAATGCTCGAACGCGCCGGGGAGCATCGCGACTTCGGAGACCGGCATCTTGTCAGAGACATAGGCGGGCGCGACATAGCCGATATCGGCGACGCCGGTTTGCGTCAGCTTGAGCATGTCGGCGGCCTTGCCGAGCTGCTGCGCCGGATAGTGCTCGAACGTCACCGCGTTGTTGGTGCGCTTCTGGACCTCGGCCATCCAGGGCTCCAGCACGAGACGGACAAGATAGTGTCCCTTCGGAAAGGAGTCCGCGACCCGCAGCCTGATCGGTTCCGCCGCTGCCGCCAGATCGATCGATGCGATGAGGAAGCCGTAACCGGCCAACGCCTGTCGAAGCCCGCCCATATATCCTGCCCCTGAGTAGCCTTGTTGTTTTGAGCAGCTGCGCACAAACAAAATTGCGCGTCAAGCAGGGCTCGGCTCAGCAGTTTGATGATGGCTGATCCTGCAGAAGCATTCGCAGCTCGATATGCTTTGTCCACCGCGCGGGAAATTTCTCGGGTGCGCCGCGCACGGCCCCGCGGTCATCATCGCACGGGTCCGGGACGGGTCAGACCGCGGGAAACGCCAGCTCGAAGGCGACGCCCCGGCTGGTGGGCAGGAGGCGGATCGTGCCGCCGTGAGTCACCATGACGGCTTGCGCGATGGCGAGCCCCATGCCGGTGCCGCCGCTGTCGCGGCGGGTGGTGAAGAAGGCATCGAAGATCTTGTCGCTGTTGGCGGCGGAGATCGGGTCGCCGTCGTTGCTCACCGTCGCCCTGATGGCTGCAGCTTCGGCGGTCGCTTCGAGCTGCACCGACGTTGCATTGTGACGGAACGCGTTGTCGGCCAGATGGGCCAGCACGATCAGCGCCTTTTCGCCGGACATCCCGATCGAACGGTCGAGGCAGCCGCTCGCCGCGATTGTCCGCCCCGGAAAGCGGCTCTTCAAACTTGCGATGACGCGCGAGAGCGGGGTCTGCTCGTTCTGCGGCGCGCTTTCGGCGCGGGCCAGCTCGCGTAGCCGCTGGCTCATCGCATCGAGCCGCTCGACGTCGCCGAGGATGTTCGAGATGAAGCGCTGTTGCTCGGATCGCGTCAACGTTTCGGACTTGCTTTGAAGCGAATCCTGCAGCAGCTCGGCGGCTCCCCTGATCGATGTCAGCGGCGATTTCAGTTCGTGGGTCAAATGCGCGGAGAACGTCGCGATGTAGTCGGAGCGGCGCGACAGCTGCTGGGCCATGTCGAGAAAGCTGTCGGAGAGTTGGGCGAGCTCACGGGTGCCATAATGCTGCAGCGGCTGAAACGCATTGCGGTCGCCGCGGCCGATCCGCACGGCGCGATCGACCAGCTCGCGCATCGGACGCGTGACCGTGCGAGAGAACGTCAGCCCGATCGCAATCGTCGTCAGCAGCACGGCCAATGTGGCGAGCAGGAACTTGCCGCGCTCCTGATAGAGATAATCGAAGATGTTGCTCGGTGTCCGCGACGTGTAGATCACGCCCGCGACGTGATTGTTGACGATGACGGGCATCGCGGAAAAGACATGGACACCGACGCCGCGGCTGATCGAGTAGATCGGCGGCGGAGGTTTGTCCGGCACGCGGATCCGGAGCGCGGCGCTATACTGGCCCTGCAGGGCCGTAGCGACCTCCTCGATATGGGCAAGCGACTGTCCGACCTCCTGCCGTCCGGCGATCACCACACCCTGCGGATCGAGGATGCGGAAACCCGCCAGCGTGACCCTCTGGGTCTCCAGGGTAATCGGCATCAGCGCAGTGCCGATCTCGACATAGGCTCGATCGGCGGGCTTCGCCGCCGGCAGCGCATCGGGCCGTCGCCGCAGCAGGTCGTTGCCGGCGAGATCGAGTGCGGGCCGGATCGGTGTCACCTGATCGCCGGGGTCGGGTAGCGCCTCCGGCGGCACCGCCGCGCCGAGCGGGATGCCGTTGGCGAGCCGTGCCTGTACGTCCCGCGCATAGATCGCGGCCAGCACGCGGCTCTGCGCAATCAACTCGGCCTGGGTCTGGTGAATCAGCTGGTTGTCGTAGAGACGGAAGAAGAACAACCCCATCAGCGGCAGTACCGCGACCAAAGCGAGCACCGTGAAGATCACGAAACCGAGCGACGGTCGCCACTTCCGGTCGGCGCGGTGAGACGTCATGCCTGCGGCTCGCAGCGGCCGAGCTTGAAGCCGACGCCGTGCACGGTCTCGATGACGTTGTCGCACCTTGCTGCGGCCAGCTTGGCCCTGATATTGCGGATATGGCTGTCGATCGTGCGATCCGAGACCTGGATGTTGAGCTGGTAGGCCGCGCCCATGATCTGCTCGCGGTTGAACACCGCGACGGGGCGCGTCAGGAAGGCGCGCAGAATGCCGAATTCGATTGCAGTGAGATGAAGCGCGGTGCCCGCGAACGTCGCAACGTGCTGCCCGGGATCGATCGAAAGCTGCCCACGCGAGAGCACGGTCGTCTCCGGCATCGCGCCCGCCGCGCGCGGCGCGAGCCGCCGCAGGATGACATTGATCCGCGCGACCAGTTCGCGCGGACTGAACGGCTTGGTCACATAGTCGTCGCCGCCAATTTCGAGGCCGAGGACGCGATCGATCTCCTCGTCACGGGCGGAGAGGAACAGGATCGGTACGTCGGACGATTTGCGGATCTCGCGGCAGACGTCGAGGCCATCGAACTCCGGCATGCCGATGTCGAGCACGATGAGGTCCGGCCGTTCGCCGGCAAAGCGGGCCAGCGCGTCCTTGCCGTCGCGCGCCTCGGTGACACTCATGCCGGCTTTCCTGAGCGCAACGCGGATGACCTCGCGGATATGCGGGTCATCGTCGACGACGAGAATACGGTGGGTCAACGGGATCTCCGAATGCGGCGTCCTGGCCGTGCCTCGCTCTCGCTTGATGCAATTGTTCTACAAGGCAACTGCGGCGGGAGACAAGAACGGATCGGCTTCATGACGGTCGGGAAAGGGGGGCTCGTGCAGGTTCGTCATCGCCGGCGGACGAACATCCTGTCCGCAGCCTGGCGAGGTTGAGCCGTGCATGTGCCGCGGATGAGAACGCGACCAGCAGGAGTTCAGGATTTTTATGCAGATTGCGTGCAGGGGCGACTTAACGGCTCGCGCCGTCGAATCTCGTCTGATACGGACGAAGCCGATCGGCCTCTTCAGTCGCGCGTGGTCCCATGCAAGTCAGCAAGTGTATCGGCATTGCCTTGCTCTGGATCGCCGGGCTGGTCTTCGTCTTCGCGGGCATCAACAACAACGATCCGTATCTGGTGCCGCTGCGGGGAACCGGAAACCCTCTCCTCGTGACCGCAAGCATCGCGGTCGTATTCGTGCTGGTCCGCCGCGCCGCCTGGCGCAGGCGGAGTTGGGCGGGGAGCCTTCTGGTCGTCCTGTGGTGCCTGCCGCCGCTTGCGGTGCTGGCCGCGCATGGCGTGTTCGAGGAGCGAAGGCACCGTGTTCTCCGGACGGACCCTGTGCTCGCCCGATCCCTCGGGCAGCACTTTGTCGTCGGCTATCGATCGTTCGACGAGGTCGCGCCGCTTGTGGAGAAAGGCTTCATTGCCGGCATCTATGTCACCCGGCGCAATGTTGCCGGCAGGACGGCAGACACCTTGATGGCTGAAATCGCCGCACTTCAGGCCAAGCGGCGGGCCGCGGGGCTGCCACCGCTAATGGTCGCGACGGATCAGGAAGGCGGCATCGTCTCGCACCTCGCGCCGCCGCTGACGAGGCTGCCTGCGCTAGCCTCATTGGCGGAACTGGCGCCCGGCGAGCAAAGGGCAAAAGCCGAGGAGTTCGGGCGCATCCATGGCCGCGAGCTGGCGTCGCTTGGCATCAATCTCAATTTTGCCCCGGTGCTCGACCTTCGGCCGGACACGAAACGCAATCAGCTCGATTTCAATACGCTGACCAACCAACGTGCGATCTCCGATGATCCGGCCAAGGTGAGCGCGATCGCAGGCGCCTATATCCATGGCCTCGAGTCCGCAGGCGTCAGTGCCACCGTGAAGCATTTTCCCGGATTGGGCCGGGTGCGCGCCGACACGCACCACTTCAGTGCCGATCTCGATACGCCGGTCGGCGAACTCGAGGCGACCGACTGGCGACCGTTCCGCGATGTGCTGTCGACGAGCGGCGCGCGCCTGATGGTCGGGCATGTGGCGGTGACTGCGCTGGACCCCGGACGGCCGGCGTCGCATTCCAAGGCTGTCGTCGACGGGCTGATCCGGAAGACCTGGAACTATCAGGGCATCGTCATGACGGATGATCTGGTGATGGGCGCGATCTATCAGCACGATGTCTGCACGGCGGTCGTGGAGGCGTTGAATGCGGGCGTCGATCTTTTGCTGGTCGCCTATGACGGGTTGCAGTTCTACCGCCTGTTCGCTTGCGCGACCGATGCAGCGGCGAGGGGCCGGCTCGATACCACAATGTTGCACGAGAGCGAGACGCGGCTAAGGCGCGCGCAGCTGATCGACTAGAGCTTCGGTTCTGATTGAACTCTAGACCGCGCGCTTCAGGAATGAGCGCCGACGGCCGATTTGTTGTCCTGCTGCTTCGACCACGAGACGTAATAGGCAACGGCCGTCATCGCCGCGATACCGGCGAGGCTGACCGCGACCTGCCGTGTCAGCGAATATGGGCCCGTGATCAGCATCAGGTGCGCAGCGAAGGAGAGGAACACGCCCGCACAGAACACGGCCAGCCACTCCTCGCCGCATTTGATGATCGGCTGCAAGGCGTACGATCTCAGGTATGCCCAGTCGCGAGGCACCAACCAGGTGAACAGGAATGTCAGGGTCAGGAAGTGCAGGATGCGGTGAGGGGCGACATCCTCGCGGTCGTTCTGCAGCAGCATATCGCTCAGTCCGCTTGGCATCATCTGGGCGAGTGCCGGGATTTCGTTGCTGGAAACGATCGTCAGCGCGAACAGCAGATAGAGCAACGCCGTGGCGCGCAGCGCGGGAATGGCCTGCATCGCGCGGATCGCAGGGGCATAGCGCGTGCCGATGAGCGCGAGCCAGCCGCCCATCACGAACAGCAATTGCCAGCAGAACGGGTTAAGATACCAGGCTCCATACGGATAGGACGTCAGGTTCCAGTCGAGCACGCGGGCAGCGGCGTAAAGTGTCACGGACGCGAGAAGTGTCGCGTTCGGTACGTACAGCAGTCCGAAGACGACGATCGGCTGGAAGGCCATCAGGGCGATGATGAGTTGCAGCACGTCGAGATTGAGCGGTTTGGCCTGCAGGAACAAGCCGTAGATCAGCGTCCGGACCGGGTGGTCGATGAAGCCGGTGATGTTGAATTCGCTGATGATCTCGGGCGCAGCGGTGCGCGCGGCGACATAGCTGATCAATTCGACATAGATCACGAACAGAACGATATAGGCGGCATAGAGCTGCCATACGCGCTTGAAGATGCGGGTTGCTGCCACCAGGAATCCACGCTCGAGCGTCATCTGGGCGTAGATGAGCGTCACCGCGTAGCCGCCGATGAATACAAAGAGGTCGGTCGCGCCGCTAAAGCCGAAATTGCGGATGGTCAGGGCGCTGACGAAATTATGTGGAATATGGTCGAGGAATAGAAACCAGTTTGCGATGCCAAGCAGCAGCGCGATCCGGAGATCGCCATCGGCTCTCGCGATCTCGGCGTTGGTTGTCGAAGTCATCTGAAGCTGAAATCTGCCGGCCCGAGAAAACGATTCGCTAATCTAAGGGGAACCTACGCCTGGTCCGAATAGACTCTGCGTGAACCCTATCTAGTCCGTTTCGGGTTCCGGCCAAGTGGTCGGATCAAGAAAGATCACGTTTTCGCAATCACCACGCGAGCGCCGTCAGATTGGCTCGTGCTTCCGCCGGTCGCGGAAGTGATCCAGCGTATTGGCTTGCAGATCCGCGCCGGTCAGGGGGATCTCGGGCAGGGCGGCCTCGGAAAGGATATCGTCCGTAACATCCTCAACCGAACACCCGGCAATCTCGTGAATGAAGCTGACGTTTGTATATTCTCCCGACGCGACCCGCGAGACGACCTCGCGCCGCGTCAGTTCGGGATCGACGATCGCCTCGCGGCCACGGCGGCCGTAGTCAATCATCACGACGAAATACTGCATTGCCTGATGTGATGGTTCGATGCGTTGACTGTCATCTACCATTGTTTCCGATAATCAGAATTATGTCAAGAGAAATTGCCGGCAATCGGAATTCGAACGTGCCCGCCCAGGCCGATCCGGTGCGGTGGCATCCGAATCGGTCTGGCCGGCCCTGGCAGCAGCGTTGCTATTTCTCGGACGATCGGCCGCCTTTGGGAGCGGATTTGCGTCCCTTCGCCGCCGTCTTGCCACGCAGCCGCTCGATCTGGCCGCGGGGCAGGGTAACGCAGATCTCGCCGATCCATTCGAGCTTGACGCCGTTGATCGGCTTGGCGTTGAAGCTCTTGAGGTTGACGGTTCCGGAAGAACTGCCGCGCTCGATCGTCTTCAGGTAGCGCTCGCCGCTCTTCAGCCGGACCGCAGCTTCCTCTCCGTAGAAGCTCGACAGCGGATAGCGCTGCTCGCGATAGACCACGATGACGTCGCCGTTCTCGTATTTCGGCAGCATCGAATCGCCCGAAACCTCGAAAGCGACGGTCTCCTCCGTCATCGGGAACGGGAGTTCGATCTCCCCGAGCCCCTCCGGCGGCACCTGCTCGAGCTCCGGCTGAATCGAGGCGCCGGCGCCGACCCGGCCCACGATCGGCACCGAGTTCAGCTCCAGATACTCCATGATCGGGGCGATCTCCGATGCCTTGATCAATCGTATTCCCGACAGGATTTCGGACACCGCTCCGGCCCGAACTCCCATCGCGCGGGCCAGCCCGCCTTTGCTCTTTCCTGTCTTTTCCAGTGCTCGTTCGATCAGTGCCGCGTCCAGCATGTTCCATCCTCTCCAAACCCGGATACATTACTACCGTTACGATTATCAGAAATCAAGCTTGACTTTCTGTTCGGAATATCGGAAGTTGTTTGAGGCGCCGGCGGAATGACAAAAATGGGAATTCGGAATGGAAATGATGAACTGGCTGCCGGAGCATTCGGCTGCCTTGCAGGACCTGCGCGCCCGCGGCTTGTCCTATTCGGAAATAGCTGACACGATCAACGCAACCTTCAATACGGCCTACACGCGCAACGCGGCGCTCAGCCGGGCGCAGCGCATGGGATTGGCAGGCCTCGATCGACCCGAGCCGTCCCTGCCAGGACATCTCGAACTACCCAAGCCGGTCCTGCCGGAGCTCCCGCGGATCGGCCGACTGCGGGACGTGCAGGCCGAGCCGAAGCTCGATCCGTTTCATTACCCCAAGATCTTCACCGAATTGGTGGAGATGCCCCAACTTCGCTGTGCAGCGGTCGCGCCACGGCACCTCTCATTGCTCGATCTCCAACCCGGAGACTGCCGCTATCCCTATGGCGGGGACGCCGACGGCGAAACCATGACCTTCTGTGGTCATCCGCGCCGTCCGGGCTCGAGCTACTGCAGCCCGCATTTTCACTTGAGCCGTGATCCCGAGGCCTCGGCGAGGCCGGTCCTGAACGACGCCTGGCTTCAAGCCGTCGGGACCACCTGAGACAGCCATCTTCCCGCCGACGGGTGTCGGTCCGCAACCGCGATCGCGCGGAGAGATTCCGCGCGCCCATCATCAGACATTTTGGAGGTCACCGATGCCGCGCGCAAAACGCCGGAAGCCGTACGATCCCGCCGGAACGCATGACCGGCGCTCCCAGGATCTGCCCTATAATGCCGAGGTGGCGACCGTCGAGGTCGACGATCCCCTTGCAATCCAGCCGGGCGAGAAGATCGTTGCGTTCCGCTCGATCCGCAACGATTCGCTCGGTCGGTTGCATGCGCACCGGCAGATCGACGACACACAATATCGGGGCGGCCGGGCCTTCCAGAATGACTGGGAGAAGGCCGAGCGTGGCCCTCGCGCGGTGGATACGACGCGCGAATATGTTGACGGCGGACTGCAGCGTGAGCCGATCACGGAGGGACAGCGCCAGGCGACTTTGCGCTTGAATCGCGCGGAGCATGAGCTTGGCGCCGATGGCTCGGCGCTTGTGCATGATGTCTTGATCCTTGGCATGACCATGGAGCAGGTCGGGCAGCGACGCGGATTGCGGACGCAGCGCTGGCAGGACTATTTCGCGCGGCGCCTCAAGGAGTGCCTGGATCGGCTGGCGCTGATGTATGGACTTGTCACACCGAACCGGGTTCCCGCGAAGGACCGTTAACGCTGATCCAGGCTGAAGTGCCGATATGCCGGTTGCCGTGCAGGCAACCGGCACCACAGCGATTCATCACAATGCTGCACTGTGCCTTGCCTCACACTGAGCACCATCCTTGGGTGATCGGCGATGTGCGCGGCCGTGCCGGGTGGAAGATGGTCGACAGCGGCGCGGACTCTCATGTAACTTCGCTCGCGTCGACGACCTGCCTGCATGCGAGCGCAATGTGATTGCCTCTTGTGCGGGAAATGGTCTGGTACGTCCACAAGGGAGTTCGCAGCGGCTACGCCCGCCTACGTCTTATCCTGCATCGCGAACACCACGAGTAACGTGGGTCGATGCCGGCGCGGAATCCGATCACTTCACCCAAGGAGAACCGACCGATGAATCACACTGGAAACTGCTTCTGTGGCGCCGTCGAGCTCAAGGTCACGGGGGAGCCCGAAGCGATGGGATACTGCCATTGCCGTTCATGCCGTTCCTGGTCCGGCGGTCCGGTGAATGCGTTCAGTCTCTGGAAGCCTGAGGCGGTCGAGGTGACCAAGGGCGCCGACCACATCGCGACATTCGAGAAGACCGCGATGAGCCAGCGCAAATATTGCACCAAGTGCGGCGGTCACCTGATGACCAATCACCCGACGCTTGGGCTCGTCGACGTGTTCACCGCGACGATCCCGACGCTGAAGTTCAGCCCTGGCGTTCACGTCAACTATTCCGAGGCGGTGCTGCCGATCCGCGACGGCCTGCCGAAGTTGAAGGACTTTCCGGCCGAGTTCGGCGGCTCCGGCGAAATGATCGCCGAATAGCGCGGCGGATCTCGATGACAAAAGCGGGTGGCAACCGACTGTTGCTACCCGCCGGTATCCAGTCGTTCGCCTTCCGCTTGCCGGACGCACCTCCAGCTCCGGCATCATGCCGCTTTCCCTGACATTCAATTCGTCGGAGCGTGCCGGCACTGCGGGCCCTCCTTTGCCGACAACAGCCATGTCGGGCGAAGGTCCCGCCCTGCAAAATCCGGGTTTGGTTTTGGTGACGGGCTTCCGCTAAAAGGCGTGCAGTGCCGGTCCTGGCAGGGGGCCGTCGTATTTCGCCTGACAAAATAACAGAGGAAGCGCCGGATCATGACCAGACCAGAATTGCCAGGGCGCGCGCCGCGCGGGGAGGGAGTTCCGACGGCGCTCGATGGCCTGCTGGTTGTCGACTTCACCCGCGTCGTCGCCGGCCCGGCCTGCACCCAAACGCTGGCCGACTTCGGGGCCGAGGTCATCAAGATCGAGAATCCGGACGGCGGGGACGACACGCGCGCCTACGAGCACGCGGAAATCGGCGGCGAGAGCGCAGCCTATCTGAGCCTCAACCGCAACAAGCGGGGCATCGCGCTCGATTTCAACAATCCGGCTGCGCTCGAAATCGCGCGCGCGCTGATTGCCAAGGCCGACGTCGTGGTGGAGAATTTCTCTGGCGGCGTGATGAAGAAATTCGGCCTCGACTATGCGTCGGTCGCGGAAACCAATCCGCGGCTGATCTATTGCTCGATCTCGGCCTATGGCCGCAAAGGCGATTTCGCGCTGCGCCCCGGCTTCGATCCGATCACGCAGGCCGAAAGCGGCTTCATGTCGCTCAACGGCTTTCCGGACGGAGAACCGGTGCGCACCGGGCCGCCGATTGTGGACATGGCAACCGGCATGTCGGCCTGCAACGCCATCCTGCTGGCGCTGATTGCGCGGGATCGGCTCGGTCGCGGACAGCAGGTCGAGGTCGCGCTGATCGACACTGCGGTGTCAATGACCGGCTTCTATGGCATGGCCTATCTCATCAATGGCAACAACCCCGGCCGTTTCGGCAACTCTCCGAACGGTTCACCGACCGTCGGCGTCTACCGGGCGTCCGATGGTCCGCTCTATATGGCCTGCGCCAACGACCGGCTCTATCGCCGGCTTGTCACCGACGTGCTTGAACGCCCGGATCTCGTCACCGACCCCGAGTTTGCTCACCGCAAGGCGCGCTCCGCCAACAAGGAGAAGCTGCGCGGCATCATCGCCAGCGTTTTCGCGGGCGACACGCTCGAGCACTGGATGGCGAAGATGAAGAAGGCCAACATCCCGGTCGGATATCTGCGCACCGTCGAGGAAGGGTTCAACGCGCCCGAAGTGCGCGATCGTGATCGCCTCAGCAAGATCGCGCATCCAACCGCCGGCTCGGTTCCGAACATCGAGTCGCCGGTCAGTATGAGCCTGACGCCGACGGTCGATCCCGTCGCGGCGCCGCTGCTTGGTCAGCACACCAGGGATGTGCTGAGCAAGACGCTTGGCTATGACGAACGGCGCATCGCCGCGTTGGCCGAGGCGGGTGCGTTCGGCAAGGCAGGCAACACCGGCTAGCCGGTCAGTCTGCACCAAAGATCAAATACACGTAAAACAACCTGACCGCAGGCGAGAGCAAAGCCTCTCGCCTCGTCCGACGTCGTTCACGGCCTCGGTGCGGACCGGCGGCCCGTGGAGCCGGAACCGGCCCGTGTCCGGAGCTCAGTTCGGCTTACTGCGCAAGTTGTTCCTTGGTATACTTTCAACCTCCTCGGGCTCCGCCCGATCGATCTCGAGGCGTGCCATCCGGAGTATCAAGGTTGCCGTGGTCAGGCCGAGGCGTTCGGCCTCTTGAGCTGCGGTGTCGACCTTCTGGGCCAAGCCTTCACGCTTACCTGGGTATGCCATTCGTAATCCTCACTTAAGGTGCGAGATGAAAAATCCCACATATGTTGCAGAGCTGCAGAAGAAGCTCGGAGCTCCATCGAGCGAAACACTGGAGAGCCTGCGACTATTGAAGGCTCTCCTTCGACTTGCGCCCGGCCAGCGTTCCGAGGTCATCGAGCTGGTCGAACGTTTGGCGGTAAACCCGCCGCGCGATCCTTCACTGTCCTGAGGTGTTCGCGTTTTCCCTGAATGTTAGTTGTTCATCGGCCCGGCAGGCGGCTGCGTCGCGATGACGTAGATCGCGCCGCCCTCGAGCGCTTCGGATTGATGCCGGGTACCGGCAGGCAGAAAGATGGTGTCGCCGGCGCCGACGACCCGCTCGCCGTCGTCCCATATGAAGTTCAGCCGGCCGCTAATGATCATCAGGATTTCATCGACCGGATGGGTATGGAAGTGATGCACCTTGCCGGCCGCATCGTGCTGCAGCTCGACCGAACCCTGGGCCGGGAGCAGGTTCAGGATCTCCGGATCGATGGCAAATTCGGTCTTCGTGCCGGCGATGATCTGGGTCATGCTGCCTGTTCCTTGTTCGCGATCGGTGGCGTCTTGTTCTGCGCGAGCTTGGCAAACGGACAGCCTCCGCTTGCAGCGTTGTCGTCGTGCAGGAAGTACTGCAGATATTCGCGGCCATCGGTCGCGCCGTAGCGGCCAAGAAGCGGAGAGGGGCTCGCGCTGTCGTACGGGATCAGGCGCTTGCGCACCTCGGCGAATGCGGCGTTCGCCGCCTTTTCCGTCCCCAGGATCTTTTCGAATACCCAGCGCGGCTGGAACGTGAGCATGAAGGCGCTGGATCGGCGGCTCTGCCGCATCACATGGGCGGGCGTCGTGCACACGACGAAGATCGGCTCGCCCGCAAACGAGAACTCCCACATCGGGTGGTCGATCTGTTCCGGAATGTTTGATGGCCACGGATTCTTATCCAGGCGCGCGAGCTGGTCGAGCGTCAGCCACATCTTGCGATAATAGGCGTCGAGCGTCTGCACCGGGCGGGGCCGCGTGAATACGATCAACGAGGTGTTGGGGCCGAACGAGCGCGCCTCCGAAACATATTGTGCGAGCTGTTCGCCGAGCACCGCGACATCGTACGGATCGAGGAATAGGTACCGGAGCTGATCCTGGCGATGTCCGGTCACCCCGAACACGCAAGGGAACGGCCTTGCCTCGCTGCTCATCTGCGCTTCAAACTCGGAGAACATCACGCTCTGCCAGCTGCTGACCGGAAAGTTCGACGCAACGTCGCCTCTTCTCAAGAACAAGCGCTCCATAACACCCCCTACACTCATAACGACACTAACGAGCTATCAACTTGCTTCTCATCATCAGCGGCCCGGCAATACCCGGCAGCGACATCAGAAGCAGAATGACGATCAAGGCGCTGTAACCGCCGTCACCGATCGCGGCCGCGTTGTGCAGGGCGTCGGTGCCGGAGGCGTTGCTGGCGGTAAGCATCGCAAAGCCGATGATCGGCTGCGAGACGCCGGCGAAGATCCCGGCGGCGGTGGTGTTCACGGAAGCACCCACGCCGATCAAGTCGGAGGTGTAGAGCTTCTTGACGCATTTCAGCACCAGCGGAACGGTGCCGCCGGCGACGAGGCCCAAAATCGTGAACACGACGGTGACGTAGGCGAGACCGAAGGTCTGGGCGACCGGCGGCAGCAGCATCGCGATCAGCAGCATGCGCAACACGCAGATGCCGATCAGGGCACGGTCGAGCGCTGCGGCGGCACGATCGGCGGCGTGACCAAGGAAGATCGAGCCGAGCGCATTGCCGATCATGAAGGCGAGCAGCGGCGTGCCGGCAGCCGTTGGGGTGATATGGAAGAAGTGGGCGACCATCGGAATGCCCCAGACGCCCGACAGCGTCGTCACGGCCGCGAAGTGCGACGCAAACGTCATCGCGCAACCCCAGTTCGCGACATGGGTAAGCGATTGCCGCGCAGCGATCACGACGCTCTTCAGCGTCTTGTTGCTGTGCGAGGCCGGATCAGGCTTGAGCGTGACCTTGGCAAAGGCAAGGTTGGCGAGGCCGATACAGGCGATGAACAGGAAACAGGCCCGCCAGCCGAACCCCGAGACGGCGGCGGCGAGCGGTGTGGTCGCGATCACGCCGCCGACATAGCCAGAGACCTGTGAAATGCCCGACATCATGCCGAACCGCTCATCGGCAAAGCTCTGCGCGACGAGCTTCAAAAGTGCGGTAAAGACCAGCGCATCGCCGCAGGCGACGATCAGGCGTGCGGCAAAGACGTCGAGCAGGTTTGGCGCCAGCGCGAACGCCGCGCTGCCGAGCGACGAGGCGATCATGCTGACGAGCACGACGCGCTTGACGCCGTAACGATCGACCAGAAGGCCGGCCGGAATCTGCATCAAGGTGTAGCCCCAGAAGTAGCTCGAGGCGAGCATCGCAACACCGGCCGCGTCGGTGTTGAAGTCGCGCATGAAGCTGAGGCTGACCGATTGCGGCGACACGCGCTGCAGGAACGCGATGGCGTAGGCGATCGCCACGGCCGTCCAGGCGAGATAAGCGCGATCGGTGAAGCGCGACGTCGGGGCGTAAACGGCTTGTTGTCCGAGCATCGACATCACACCCTCGCGTAACCCACCGAGAAAAGGGCATCCGCTGAATTCGGAATCTTTCGCGACATCGCGGCATCGACCAGCGACGCGGTGCCATGATAGGCCTGCCGATGGTGCTTAATGTGGCCGTAAGCGCCACGCATGATCATATCGGGCAGTTCGAGCGGCTTGCCCGGATAGAGCGAAGTGCACATCTCAACACAGGCCGCCTGCAGTGCCGGGTCCTGCGCATCATCGAGCAATGATGGAGACACTTTTTCGCAAATCTTAGCGTTCGCTGCCCAGACGATCGGGTTGCGGGTGCGCCAGCCGTAGAGCACGTTGCCGTCGGCTCGTTCAGTGGCGCCCGAGCATTTCAGAACTTCCGCTGTGAAGAAGCCGTACAAGCCGCGCCCCTGGTGCGCCGGGAGCACCTCGGTGCCGCTGCGATAGATTCCAAGTCCGGCCGACATCTGCAGGATGCGGTAGACCGAGAAGGCCACGAGACCGGAGCCGTCATAGACGAGGATCAGGCTGTACTTCTTGTCGAAGGGCGAGGAGGTTGCTGTCCAATGCGGCTCGGTGGCCTGCCAGTTGACGGCGATGATGCCGTTCATGGCGTCCATCAGCGGCTGACGGTCGCAGGCTTCGATCCGGGAGGCGTCGGGTAGGCTGTAGATTGCGTAATCCGCCCACGGTGATTTGATCGCCCCGTACCCGCTGCCCAGATGTCGCGACATGGCAGAACTCCAGAATTCCATCGCGACCTATACAGGGCGGCCTCGAATGGCTTAAAGGACAATATGCCCTCGAAAGCTGCCAAACCGCCCCGGCCTGAGCCGCGCGACAGGAAAGCGACGCGGCGGATCGCGATCGTTGCCTTTCCGGGCGTGACCTTGCTTGACATCTCGGGACCGGCTCAGGTGTTCGCAGAGCTGGAGGCGATCGAACTGCCCGGGCCGGACTACTCGCTATCCTATCTGTCGACGTCTGGTGGCTTGGTACCGACCGATGTCGGCATGATGATCGACACGGCGCCGATCGCCAGTGCTTCGCCTGCCGAGGTCGACACGCTGGTGATCCCCGGCGGGCCCGGCATCTGGAAGATCCGCAACGACGCCGAGTTGATGGACTGGATTGCGAAGGCGCTGCCGAAGGCGCGCCGTATCGCATCGGTCTGCCTCGGCGCATTCGCGCTGGCCTGGACTGGAATTCTGGACGGCAAACGTGCTGCAACGCACTGGCGCTATTGTCCTCGTTTGCAAGACAGCTTTCCCAATATCCGCGTCGAGCCCAACGCGATTTTCGTCAAGGACGGACATGTCTGGTCGTCGGCGGGCGTCAGCGCCGGCATCGATCTGGCGCTCGCGATGATCGAAGAGGATTTCGGACACACCATCGCGCTCGACGTCGCGCGCAGACTTGTGGTGTTTCTGAAGCGGCCGGGCGGCCAGAGCCAGTTCTCGACCGTGCTTGCGGCCCAGGCGTCGGACGTCGAGGGACGCTTCAGTGCGCTGCATGCCTGGATCATCGAGAACATCACTGATGACCTCAAGGTCGAGACGCTGGCGGAAAAGGCCGGGATGACGCCGCGCACCTTTGCCCGAACTTATGTCAGCCGCACCGGCATGACACCTGCGAGCGGTGTCGAGGCGCTGCGCGTGGAGACCGCGCGCTTGCTGCTCGAAAGCCGCCAGATCGGCGGCGTCGTCGAGGTTGCCAAGCGCGCGGGGTTTGGCGATGACGAACGCATGCGGCGGGCCTTCCTGCGCCATCTCGGCGTGTCGCCGACCGAGTACCGAAACCGGTTTTCGGGCAGCTAGCAGGAGCGAGCAAGGTCAATCCGGAGGCGGCGGCGTCGCGTCGAAATCCGATCTATCTCACAAGCGAATAGCTGGCCTTCGCTGGCCGGATTCGTGGGTCAAGGTGGTAGCTTTTCCGGTTTGTCTGCGGCTAATGTGCCGGCCAAATCGGGAGAAGAAACACCATGAATGACGGGACCCCCATTCGGCAGGTGCGCAATGTCGAACTCGGCGCCAGCGGCGAGGAATACCAGAACCTGCACGAATTCGCGCAAAAGGCCCGCGCCAAACTCAATCAGAATGCCTGGGACTACATCGTCGGCGCCTCGGAGACCGAGACCACGATGCGCCGCAACAGGATGGCGCTCGACGAGATCGCGTTCCGGCCGCGCGTCCTGCGCAACGTCATCAAAGTCGATCCCTCCACCGAGGTCTTCGGCCGCAAGCTCCGGCTTCCCGTGATGATCGCGCCGGTCGGTGCACTCGAGATCTTCGATCCCGACGCGGGCGCGGCCGTCGCGCGCGGCGCTGGAACGTTCGGCGCGGCGCATATGCTGAGCTCGGTGTCCGAGCCCGGGTTGGAGAATACCGCCAAGGCGGCGCCTGACGCCTTACGCATCTTCCAGCTCTACGTGCGCGGCGACGATGCTTTCGTCGAGGATGTGGTCAGCCGTAGCATTGACAACGGTTACGCCGCGTTCTGCCTCACCGTGGACACCGCCCATTACAGCCGGCGTGAGCGCGACATTGCCAAGCGCTATGTCCGCGAGAGCCGCATCCGCGCCACCGGCGGCGATTTCCAGAAGGGGCTGGAATGGCGAACGGTGAAGTTGATCAAGGACAAGTTCAAGATTCCGCTGATACTCAAGGGCATAGCTACCGCCGAAGACGCGAGGATCGCGCTCGATCACGGGGTCGATTGGATCTACGTCTCAAATCATGGCGGACGGCAGCTCGACCACGGCCGTGGGTCCATGCATGTCCTGCCCGAGATCGTCCAGGCCGTCGCCGGCCGTGCCAAGATCATGGTCGATGGCTCGATCTGCCGCGGCACCGACATTGTGAAGGCCATCGTCTCGGGGGCCGACCTTGTCGGGATCGGTCGTCTGCAGTGCTGGGCGCTCGCCGCGGACGGCGAGGGCGGCATCGTCCGGATGCTTGAATTGCTGGAGGACGAGGTGATCCGCTGCCTCGGTCTGCTCGGCGTCACGAGCTTCGCCGAACTGGACAAGTCCTATCTGCATCCGGCGACGCCGACCAATCTGCCGAGCGTGTTCAGCGCATTCCCGCTGCTCGATATCGATCCCTATCGGTACTGAGCCGCAGCGAGAGACACCTGGAGCGATGATGCGATGGGGGCGCCAGATGCCTCGATCGCGCCAGCTCGCCATCAATCTGTGCTGTCCATGAAGCCGCCGCGGCAAAGACAAAGTCTGATCCAAATGCGGCACTAGTCGAGGCGAATGGCAAACAATCCATTCGCTGAATTTTCACTCGAGCGCGCCATCGGCTTGCGCTGGACCCTCCGGGATATCCAGGCCGGCAGGCTCAAATTGTCACCGGTCAGCGACGAGGATCTGGACATCCTCACCGAGCTTGGTCTGGTCGAATTGCATGACGGCGCGCCCGAGCTGACGGAAGCGGGAGCCGCGGTGTTGAACGACTGAACGTGCCGGCAGCCTAGCGCGCGTTCAGGAAGCTTTCGCCGGAATTGCAGGGCGCGCACTGATAGGTCAGCACGTCGTAGACTTGGTCGCGCGGCTCGATCAAGGCAAGCCGCATCTGTGTGCCGCACTTCATGCACGGCATCTCTATGCTGGTCTTGAAGCGGGTGCAGGTCGGTGTCGGACGAACGGCGCGCAGCATCGGATCCCCTTATTCCCCAAGAGACGCGAGATGAGAACGCGACCAACGACGAGGCCGAATCACTATGCCACAGTGCTGACATGATTGGAATCCGGCGATGGCGCAGTCCAGTCGCCGCTAGGTAATTTTTCCTCGGCCACCGGAGCGAGCGGGACCTCTCATCGTTGGCGATACGGCGCTGACGCCGTCACAATCTATGCTAACGTCTGCCGACGCTTATTTCAGGGGGCGCGATCATGATTGAACCGAAGCTTGAAGTTCCCGCCGAGCTGCGCGATCTCGCGGAAAAGACCATTGACCAGGCCGAACAGGCCTTCAGCCTGTTCTTTGATGCCGCGAGCAAGTCGATGACGGCGATGCCGGGTACCGGTACCGAGATTTCCAAACAGGCGCTGTCGTTCACCGAGCAGAACATGAAGGCGGCGTTCGAGCATGCGCGCAAGCTCGTGCACGCGACCGATCTGCAGGAGGCGATGCGGATCCAGTCGGAATTCCTGCGCAGCCAGTTCACCAATGCCGGCGAACATATGCGGCAGATCAGCGGAAGCGTGATGTCCGCAACCAAGGACGCCACGAAGGGCAAATTCTAGGACAGTCCTCGCCGCGCATTGACGCCTAGCGCCGGCGCGCGACGGCAATGCCGAGCAGAAACGCAACGAACAGACTTGCGAGCGGCGCTTCGCGCGTGACCGCGCTCACCGTGGCGAGGGCTCCGCCCGGCCGGCGCGAGCTTGCGATCGCCTCGCTGAGGCGATCGGCGGCCGCGCGAAGTCCGTCAGACACCTCCGTAATGGTTCGCGAAACGTCGGTCGCGGTGTCGATCGCTCGCTCACCGAGCGTGGGCTGAAGCGGAGACTCGGGTGTTTCGGAGCTCATGTGCCGTGCCGCGATTTCACTGAAGGCCCAGGTGCCGTCACGTTTGGCAATCCGGGCGTGCTTTGAACGGCCGGTAGCGGCCGCATATCGTGGAAATTCGGTGGCTATGGATTGGTTCCACCAACATGTCTCGCTTTCACATCGGGGAACCGGAAACTTACGCGCCGGTCGCGGCTTGTTTCCGTGGAGGAGACGATCATGACAATGCAGGTGCATGGCATATCGGATGGCCGTCCGGTTGAGCATCGGAATCGGCATGGTGGCACGCCGCTGCTGGTTGCGGCGGTGGTTGCGATCCTCGGCGTGTTGGGCATGCTGGTCGTCGACCACGGTCCGTGGAGCAAGCCGAAGGTTCAGCCGGCCGCTTCCGCCAATTACTCGACGACAGGCGAGGCCGCACGTGCGGCTGGCGCAAGGGTGGTGCCGACTGAGCCCAAGGCACCGATAGAGCCTGTTCCACCCGGCCCAAAGCCGGCTCAACCGGCAAACCCGATTCCGCCGCAATAGATGCCGGCGTGCGCGCGGGATGATCAGCGCACGCTGACGAGCATGCCCCACGCCGCGGCGAACCCCGCACCGACGAGAACCAGCACCGGGCTGTCGCAGAAGATGCCGCCATACTGGCACATGGTGGCACCGATGGAGCCGATCTGATGATGGCCTGCGGCATAGAACAGGCCGGACAGGACCGCGAGCACGGCAGCAACGAAATACATCGGCGCTTCCTTCCTGCAATCTAACGGCGGCGCGGGTCGGTTGAACTGACGCGAGCCAAAAAACTGTCCTGATGTCGATACAAGCGCTGCGAGCCGCTCGTCCGTTTGACGCGTCGGGCAACTCAGCGGCACACTGACATCATCGCAACAAGCATAGGGCGATCGGCGCCAGCTCGTGTTGCGATTCCGGGATCATGAGCGGACTTTCGGTGAAGGAGGTTTCTCACCATCGAAGCCGACGCATCATATTTTACCGATCGTGTTCAGCTCGCAAGAACGGGTTGACACGTCGGGCAACTCAGGGCCATAATCCGAAAATCAGAAATTGTTGAGCCCGCGCGGAGCAATCCGCGGCGGGCTTTTTCTTTGCCGTTTCACCGATCGGACGGCAGCCGCAACGTCACGACGCCACATCCTCCCGGCCCCGTCGCCTAAGCGTCGTCAGCGCGCCGCCGTCCGAACCTTTTGAAGCGAGCACGAATTGGCCGGCGCGCGCGAACGCGCCGGTCCTGCGGCGCGGCGAAAGCCGGCGCCGCCCGCGGCCCCACTCGTCAGGGATAAGGTTCGCGCCCCAAAGATCGCCGCCTGCTGCGCGATCTGCCGCACATTCCTATCTATGGTTACATGTACTGCAATGACTGCCGTTGCGATGAATGCCGGGTAGGGTCTGCAAAATTGTCTTGCGCAGATCATTGGTCCAAGCTGTCTATCCTCTTGCACAAAAAATCCTGAACCATACGCAACAAATGCTCGGGTCGGACAAGGGAGGCCTGCTATCTTGTACGGGTGAGTCTCAAAGAGCCAAGTGCGCCTCTCTTTTGACCCAGCCGGACGGGCGATGGCGTAGGTGGGGCGCTTCTGCGGAATCCGTTGATGGACGCTGGTCAGATTTTTGACGCGTTACCCGCGATCAATCACATCTTCACAATTGCCGCTATTGGATGCGTGTTTTCAACGTATTTCCTTCATCGTCGTCTTGCGGCGTACAGATTGATCCTGTCTGTGGGGATCGCCTTTGGTCTTTCCGCACTGGCGATCGCGATCACGGCAGTACTGCTGTCTCCCTTCCCGCACCCTGCCATTCGATTGCTTGCGATCAACATGCTCTTGTGGTGTTCGCCGCTGGCTGTCGCCCTTCTGGCGATACTGGCGCGCATCAAACGGCTAACGCGCATGCGCCTGTGGAGCAGAGCATAGTAGTGCTGGCATGCGTCATTGTCGATTGGGCGGGAGTTTGTGCTCTTATCTCGGTTCTTTCGTAAGCGCGCTGACGGACGCGCTTGGCTCAGCAACGGGAGCAGTCCTGACTAACAAGGCGCTCACGCATATATCTTCTGCGGGACTGTCCATGGACTGTGAACTTATCAACGGGCTGCCTACGATCAATAATCTCTGCACGATCGCCTGTATTGGATGCGTGCTTCCAACATACTTTTTGGTCCTTCGTCCCACGATCTATCGATTGATGCTGTCCTTTGGCATCGTTTTCGCCGTTGCGACCTGGGCGTTCGTGACCATGCTCGACTTTTCTTGTTCGCTCTTCATTCCTTGGCCCTTCATGAATTCGGTCCCCAATATTGTCCTGATAGCAATATTGGCAGGCATCGCGTGGGTAACCCGCGTGAATTTATGGAGCACGGTGGTCCTCACCAGCGCCTTGGCCAATTGGGCTGGATTCGCGGCTATCCTCTGGATTCTTGCTTAAGCCGATAACTTGGCCAAATCATCATCATAGTCGGCGAATAGGATATCGATGGACCCCCTTCCGTCATATAGCAAGAAAACACTTGCTGATATTCAATCGATGGCGCCTGAGATCATCGCTGCGGCAGCGAGGTTGGGAGTGCCCGCCGAGGCGATTGCCGGAAGCCTCGCTCAGGAGCAATTCGACCAGACTGCGAGCTACCGGAACGAGGTGAAGCTTACGGGCTCAACCTATCTGGCAATTCGCTTTCTAGGAGAGGCGCTCGAAAGAGGAGCGAAAATCAATCCATCTGATCCCCTGCAGGGAGCTTCCAGCTACATCCTGCATCGGTACAATTCCGATCCAAACGCGATAACGGTTGGGTCGGATGCTCAAAAGAAGCTCAAGAATGGTCTGCTTATTGACTATGGCCCGGCTGGAGTGAAATTCCAGAACGCCATTCGCGCGATTCTGAATAACCCGGACGACCCCGGCTTCGCGCCTTATAGGAACAATCTATTCTCTGCAGGCGTCGCGTTGCAGAACGGAAGCGACAAGGCTCTTTTGGCATCATCGATGGCTGCGTATTTGCGGGATGGCCTTGGCGTCTATCAATCCAACATGAGCGTCAACGGAGATCCGACAACGGGGATCAACGCCTGGAACGGCTTGAGCCCCGAGCTGCAACGAGCGCTGCTGGTGCAGTTTTACAAACAGGGTCCAACCCCGGAGCGGGTGTTGAGAAGCAAGTGGAATGCTGCGCAAAATCACGCTCCATATATTCCGCAGATTGGCGCAGATGGTGCGGGCGCGACATATCTGGCAAACCGAGCCGCAGTGGCCCAGGCGTTGGCTGATGCGCCGACGGACTTTGCAGGCCGCTGGAGCGCGAGGCCGGCAGCTGCTTCGATGGATGTCGGCGCCGTCCTCCGTTACGGCACCAGACGACGGTTCGCGGGAGGAGGCCGGCAAGGCAGATGCTCGACGTCTCGTGCGCGTACCCGTCACAGGCGAGGGCCAAACAGCGTTCGACGCTGGAGCGACGGCCGTACCGTTCGCTCCCGCTTCGACAATACGTCCTGGCCGGTCCGCTGCGTTCGATGAACGGTTTCCTGCGGCCACTCCGCCGGCAGGTGCGTCCTCAGCTTGGGTGACACAATTGAGCCCGTTCAGTGGACTGCCTATGCGATATCTGCCGCCGTCGGTGTTCGGCTTTCCGGACAATTCCGACGTTCCGGAGACGGATTTCAATGATTGGCTTGCCGGCCTGATCCGGCTACGTCCTCGTCGGTGACCGTCCACGGGCGACCATCGCAGCAAGGAAGCAACTCGGCGCGCACGCGGTCTTGCCTTATCGGCAGCCTTGTCGGTCTTGAAAATGCCCGCCGCAACAGTGTACGGCCGCTGTAGCAACTGGCGCGTCGCAATTTACCGATCGGATTCAGTTTGTAAAAGCGGTTGACACGTCGGGCAACTCAGGGGCATAATCGGAAAATCAGAAATTGTTGAGCCCGCGCGGAGCGATCCGCGGCGGGCTTTTTCTTTGCCGTTTCACCGATCGGACGGCGGCCGCAACGTCACGACGCCACATCCTCCCAGCCCGTCGCCTGAGCGTCGTCTGCGCGCCGCCGTCCGAACTCTTTTGAAGCGAGCACGAATTGGCCGGTGCGCGCGAACGCGCCGGTCCGCGCGGCGCGGCGAAAGCCGGCGCCGCCCGCGGCCCCACTCGCCAGGGATAAGGTTCGCGCCCCAAAGATCGCCGCTCGCTGCGCGATCTGCCGCATATTCATTCATGGCCGCATCGCGCGCTGTTGGCCGACCAACGAGGTTTGCATGATGACCTATCCGATATCGCTCGCGGTCATGAGTCTGATCGCCATTGCATTGCTGGAGGCGGCATGAGCGCCGAGATCATCCAGTTCATCCCGCGACCGCGCCGGGATCGTGAACAGTCGGACTTTCCCACGATCGCATTTCGCTCTACGTTGCCCGATCCCGATCCCGGTACGGATCACGCGGACACGGCTCCGAGTGAATATCTCCCGTCCGATTGGCAGGAGAAGTGAGTGGCGAAGACGATTACACAGATCCGTTCGCTTGCGAGGAGTCATACGAGAAGCGCGATCAACGTGTTGGTCGGCGTGATGCGATCGACCAGCGCAACGCCGGCCGCCCGGGTCTCCGCCGCCAATGCTATCCTCGATCGCGGCTGGGGCAAAGCGCCGCAGGCGATCGAAAATGGCGACGGCGCATTCGAACTCGTGCACCGCATCGAGAGGATTATCGTCGAACCCGAGGAGGTTGAAGGGGAAGAGACCTGAGAGCCGCGGTCGCAGCCCCGCGTATTCCAGCGACTGGGTCGTGCCGCTTTGTCGAAGCTCGCTCCAGGCACGTTCAATCACATCCATGCGAGGTCGGACGGCTACCACGGATGGTCGCCGTATCGTGCATCTCTTCCAACGAAGTCGCTCTACCCGCTCGTTCGACAGCATGATATCAATCACGGCGTGTTCAGGTGGAGTGCCTCCGCGGCAACAATCAATGTGGATTATCCAGGCCATCGTTGAGTTGCTCTTCTACATTATCGTTGATGTGATCGGATACACCGTTGCTCGGCTCATTGTGCCGCTCGTTTCGTTTGGGCGTGTTCAAGTAGCCCCCTACTATTGCGACGAAAGGGAATTCAGTTGGCTTGGCGGTCGGCGCGATGGCCCCGGAAGGTTGGTGCTTGGAGCGAGCGTCGCAAGCAGTATTGGGCTTCTCATCTGCGCGCTCTATCTAGCCGCGGTCTTATGGTTCGTTGGGTGACCCAGTCGCCTCTGAACGCAGCAAGGAGAGCGCATCCTAATCTTCAGCACGTCAGAGGTTGAGCGTCAGATTGCTCGGCCGCCGCGTTGCGTGTTCGCGCTTCGGCGACTCCACGAGCGAGCTAAATGAGGGCGCGTCGGCGCACGTTGAAGATTGCTTGCTGTCTTAGCCCGTTTTCGTTTCCCGTACCTTACGCTGGAGTGGAGATTGCTAGTGTGGCAGCTATTCTTAGATGAATTCGCAAGACGGCTTCTATTGCAAGCCGTGAAAGGGGAGGGTCTGAAGGCATTCCGGGAGCTCTTCCATAGCGACTTGAGTAAGCCCGAAGCATATGCAGACCGGATCAAGCGAGAGTTCGGTCTTCACAACTATGCCCAAGCTCGAGCCCTATACGATTCGAATCGCGACTATTGGGAAGAGCTCTACGGCGATGACCCTCTTAATTCACGCAATCATCCTGCTTCTCCTCCGCAGAGTTTGTTGCCGCGCAACAATGCGAGGCGAGAGTGGCCCGATGACTACTACAATTTGGGGCAAACGAATTCTGGGGCCTTCGGCCGCTTCGGCACCGGCGGACAGTTTTCGCCGGGATCGGCGACGTCGTCGCAACCGCTCTACGAGACGCTATCACTGGTCGCACCGCCTGACAGTCCCTCGCAGGCTTCGAGGAGCGATGGATCGTCTCTTCGGCGTCTCGTTCGTATCCCGCTCTCAGGTGAGGAGCAAAATGCATTCGACGCCGGAGCGCCGGCCATGCCGTTCGCCCCGCCTGGCTCGATGCCTCCCAGTGGCCGGCCCGCTACGTTCGATGAACGCTTTCCAGCGTCCGCTCCGCCGGCGGGTACGCCTTCGGACGCGATGAGGCCGCTGAGCCCGTTCAGCGGACAGCCCATGCGATTTCTGCCTCCGTCTGTTTTTGGCTTTCCGGAAAAGCCCGAGGTTCCGGAGACGGATTTCGATGATTGGCTTGCGGGCCTGATCCGGCCGCGCCCTCGTCAGTGACGGTTCACGGCTGACGATCGCCGAGGACTCCGCCCGGCGCAAGCCACTTTGCCTATCGAGAGCAGCCTTGTCGATCCTGAGAATTCCAACCGCAAAAGTGTTCGAGCCGTTGTTGCAGCCCGCGCGCTACAAGGGGGCATTCGGAGGCAGAGGCTCCGGTAAATGCGTGATCTGGGACAAAGTTCTCGGCCTTGGGACAACGCCGCAACTAGCCGGAGATGTCAGCACCTGGGCCGGCATGATCATGGGCTTCTACTTTGGAAAGCGAACGTTTGAGAATGTCGCCCGCATCATACGACGGTGACCCGATGCGCGAAGCCGATGTCAAGGCAATCGTGATGGCAACGTTGATCGAACAGGATCGGGTGCGCAGAAGCGACATCGATGCCGTCGTGGTCAAGACCATCGCCACAGTCCTGACCTCATTCGGCTTTGAAGAGGGAGATCGACGCGAGCTGCGCGCCGATTTTCAGCACCTGCGGCGGTGGCGGCGAAGTGTCGAGCAGGCGCAGAGTTACACTTTCAAGGCAGTGATTACTGTCATCGCCACGGGCTTTCTCGGAGCCGTTTGGCTGGGCATCAAAGCTACGCTCGGAAAGTAACTTGCCTCGCCCCTGGCGCGGGCGGACGCGTCCAGATCGTTGGTCTGGGCACCTTGGCCGACAATGAAATTCTTGAGGGCGGCAAATGTACCGGATTTGCGAGGTCGACGCGCAGGATGAAGAGGTCGCGGACTCACTTGCCGAGCTCCATCGGCTGATATTCTGCGACGGGACCCGTGCGCCGGATTTCGAGCACGGGCATTGGTGGATTGCGTTCTACGGAGCGAAGCCAATTGCATTTGCTGGCGTCATTCCCTCAACGCATGTTGCCAACGCGGGGTATCTGAGCCGTGTTGGCGTTGCCATGCCGCATTGCGGCCACGGCCTGCAAGTGCGGCTTACTCGCGCGCTGGAAGCGCGAGCGCGGCGGGCCGGCTGCAAAACGATAGTTTCGGACACGACCGATAACGTTTTTTCGGCCAATAACTTTATCCGGCTGGGCTATAGGCTCTTCGAACCGGTCTCGCCCTGGGCATGGCACCACACGCTGTATTGGCGAAAGGAGCTCGTCTAATCCTCGGAGGAGGATAGGGCAACTGTCGACAGTTCGGCGAGGTGGCGAGCCCGGTGGTCGAATGGGCCGGAGCCTTTTTGCGTTTCCGGTTTCAGGTGGCTCCTTCGGCGGGCCACCGGTGTCAGCCGGACCTCGGACCCCACATCGAATTTCCGCGAGAGAGTGTTGGAGTGACCTGCCTCGTGCGGATGCATGCGTTCCCTCAACGGGTGGCGGCGGTTGTCGATTCCGTGCCTCGAATTGGCGCGACGCAGGTTAACGCGTCTTGATCTCTGGTGATCGCTCGATAAACTGAGCCAATCGGCCCGATCGCCCGAATGTCTTGGAGATCGAACAAAGGAAGAGACCATGGTTGAGGTTGGCCGCGGGCTCGACGCGAAGATGCCGCCAGCGCCGGACCGGGATCTTTACTCGCTGATGGTCGCACGAGCGAGAGGGCTTGTGCCGGCCTTGCGAGAACGGGCGGCGCGCACCGAAGAGCTGCGCCGGTTGCCAGCGGAGACAGAGCGGGATCTGCATGATAGCGGGCTCTTTCGAATCCTGCAGCCGAAGCGTGTTGGAGGGAGCGAACTCGACTACGTTGCGCTCGTCGACTGTGCTGATGCTCTGGGGCAGGGCGACGCTTCGGTTTCGTGGAACTTTGCCAATCTTGCGAGCCACCACTGGATGCTGGGTATGTTCGCGCCGGAGGCGCAGAGCGCCGTGTGGGGTGACAATCCCGATACCCTGATCGCATCTTCCTTCGTTTTCCCAGCAGGTCGGGCCAGGAAGACAAGTGGCGGATATATCCTGAGTGGTCATTGGCCGTTCTCATCCGGGGTAGAAGCATGCGGGTGGAACATGCTCGCGAGCGTGGTTGCGTCGGATGATGAGGTCGATGGTGTCGAGTATCGGCTGTTCCTGCTGAACAGGCGGGACTACAGCATCGAAGACACCTGGAATGCCGCCGGTTTGCGTGGAACCGGGTCGAACGATGTGCGGGTAGCTGACGCGTTCGTTCCCGAGCATATGACGGTTGCCGTCAGCGATCTTGCCGGTGGTGCGACGCCAGGCAGCGTTGTCAATCCGAGCGCGCTTTACATGCTTCCGGTTTTCTCGTTATTTCCCTACGTATTGTCCGGAGTTGGCCTGGGAAATGCCCAGGCTTGCCTTGATGATTATGTCGAGATCGCGCGATACCGCGCTTCGACATACAATCGGGCCAAGATCGGGGACCTGCAGAGCACACAAATCAAGATCGCTGAAGCGTCGGCGAAGATAGATGGCGCGCGGCTGATCATGCGCACCAACTGCGTCGAGGTGCTTGCGGAGGTTCGGCGTGGCGATATCCCGGGCATTGCTGCGAAGACGAAGCTCCGGCGCGATGGCGCGTTCGCGGTCAATCTGTGCACTGAAGCGGTGTCTCTCCTGTTCGCGGCGAGCGGGGCGCGCAGCCTGTTCACATCAGGTGCATTGCAGCGTCAATTCCGCGATGCGCATGCGGTGAACTCGCATCTTGCCTTCAATTTCGACGCGGCAGGCACCAATTACGGGCGGGTGGCTCTTGGGCTGCCGTCCGAAAACCTGACGCTTTGAGGCTGGCCGGATGTCCGACTCACCCAAACATCCACCGGATCCGGCCAGCGAGCTCGCAAGCGACAGTTCGACGATCGATCCTCGCGACTTTCGCAATGCGCTCGGTACGTTTGCGACCGGTGTAACGATTGTCACCGCAATGTCGGCCGAAGGACGGCCGTACGGAATTACTTGCAATTCCTTCGCGTCAGTGTCGCTCAATCCGCCGCTGGTGCTGTGGAGCCTGGGGATGTTTTCGCAGGGGCTGCCGATCTTCCAGAATGCCAGCCACTTCACGGTCAATGTTCTTGCTGCGTCGCAGCAGACGTTGGCGATGCAGTTTGCCAAATCGTCGGGTGACAAGTTCGCGGGTGTGACCTGGACTCCAGGCCTTGGGAACGCTCCAGTGCTTGCCGACGTGGCCGCAAATTTCCAGTGCCGTGCCGCCAACCGCTACTACGGCGGTGATCACGTCATTTTCCTCGGAGCGGTGGAAGCCTATGCTTACAGCGTGAACAGTCCGCTGTTGTTCTCGCGGGGAGGTTTTGGCCGGTTCTTGGCTGACGACGGTGACAAGCCATCATGAATCGAAAGATGACCGTCAAGCGAGTTCGTACCAAGCAGAAGCGACTATCAGCTGACGACCGTCGCAGTGAATTCGTCACCAAGGCTACCGAGTTCTTTGCGGAGGAGGGGTTCGGCGGCGGCACGCGTGCCCTCGCTCGCAAACTCGGTGTGACCCAGCCGTTGCTTTATCGCTATTTTCCGAGCAAGGACGATCTCATCAAGGAGGTCTACCGCAAGGTCTATCTCGAACCCCTTGAAATCGGCTGGGAGAAATTGCTGTCTGATCGATCTCGTCCGCTCCGTGTGCGGCTGCAAGTGTTCTACGAAGTATATACAGACGCAATCTTCAATCGAAGATGGCTGAGGATCTACCTTTACTCGGGCCTGAAGGGTCTCGATATCAATCGCTGGTATGTTGGCATGGTCAAGGACAAGATCCTGACCCGCATTCTAAGGGAGTGCCGCCACGACGCCGGCCTCGCGACGCAGAGCCGGCCCAGCGCTGCCGAACTGGAACTGGCCTGGGTGTTTCACGGCGGCATTTTCTATTACGGCGTACGCAAATACATCTACGAAGCGCCTGTCCTCGAGGACAAGGCGCAGATGATCAGTGACGCGCTGGACATCTTCCTCGCGGGATTTGAGCGGATGGCGGAGAGCGCGACCGATCGACGGAGGGCGCCGATCAAAGTCGTCGGCTGAGCCGGATTACTTCCGCGCCATCTGATCTCGATACCAGTCGCCGATCTCGCTCGCCGTCATGAGCGCCACGCCGTCATGACCGATGACGTAGTCGAGCAGGGCTTCAAGGTACTTGATTCGATGTGGGACCCCCGTGATGTAGGGATGCACCGAAATCGCCATGATTCGGGCATTCTCCGCACCTTCGAGATACAGCCGATCGAACTGGTCGGTGCAGCGCGTCAGGAACTGTTCCGACGGCAGGTGCTGCAGGGCGTGAATGACTATGTCGTTGGTCTCGACCGAATAGGGAATTGTCGTCACAGTTCCATGCGGCGTGGCGATCTCTTGCGGAAGATCGTCAATCACCCAATCGGCCACGTATTCGATCCCGTTGAGGCGCAGGAGGTCGAGCGTTTCTTCGGTTTCGGTCAGGCCCGGGCTCTCCCATGATCGCGGTGGCTTGCCGGTGAATCCGGCAATGGTGTCGACCGCGCGCTTGATCGCATCCGCCTGGTTCTCCACCTTTTGCATCGGTCCCTGGACGAATCCGTGTCCCATGAATTCGAAGCCGGCCTCGAGCGCGACCGACGCGACGCGCGGATAGCTGTTGCAGACGTTGGCATTCGCAGCCAGCGTCACCGGTATCTTTCGGTCGGTGAGGGCCTTGAATTGCCGCCAGAAGCCGGCACGCATGCCGTATTCATGCCAAGACCAGTTCGGCACGTCGGGCAGCAGGGGCTGGCCCATCGGCGGGCTCAGCACAGTACGCGGCATCGGATTCTCGATGCGCCATTCCTCGACATTGAGGATGACCCAGACGGCAAGCTTCTTGCCATGAGGTAACGTCAGCTTCGGCCGGTCGACCTGTGCCTGGTACGGAATGCGATCAGTGAAAGCCACGTCGAAACTCCCTCACGTCGATGAGCCGCCGGCGGCATTGATGTGCGGCAAGACCTTCTCGGCCATCAGGATCATCGATTGGCGGCCAAGCTCGCGATCCTTCCAGTCCTTCCCGGCATAAAGCAAGGTTCCGAAACGGCCGATCTCCTGCTGGAACGCAAGCAATTGGTCGGCCACACGTTCGGGCGTGCCGTAGATGATGAGCTTGTCGCAAATCGACTCCAGCGTGACCTCCGCATCGGGCTGGTCCCGCCGCGTCTTGAACAGTTCGAGCCGGCCGCTGCGCTTCAGCTTCGTGAACAGCTGGTGATAGTAGTACACGTAGGGACTGTCGGGCGACGTCGCATAGGTCTTCGCAGTTGCTGCATCCTTTGACACGAACACGCTCTTGGCGACGCGCCAATTGGCGGAGTTGGCCGCCCGGCCTACGCGCTCGCAGCCCTCGACGTATTTGGGCCAGTGACTCTTCACCCAGGCGGGCATCAGGAAGTTTGCCGAGATCGGATCCCAGCCGCGCGCAGCGGCCTCCGTGACGCCTTTTGAGAACGGCGCGACCGCGGTCACGACGATCGGCGGGTGAGGGGTTTGCAAGGGGCGCGCGACGATTCCCTGGCCGATGTCCTCGATCAGCGTCTTTTTGACGGATACATTCCAATATTTGCCCTGCAGATCATAGGGTGGCTTGCCGGCCCAGATGTCCAGGACCTGATTGATTGCCTCGAGGAACATGGCATTGCGGTCAGCGTCGAGATTGCCAAAGATTTCCGCATCGGACAGCAATCCACCAGGGCTTATTCCAAATATGAAACGGCCATCAAGCATGTGATCAAGCATAGCGACAGATGCTGCGACCGCCGCCGGGTGGGTATTCGGCATATTGATCGTGCCGGTTCCAAGCTTGATCTGTTTGGTTGCCGCTGCGAGCCAGGCAATGAACGCGACGCTGGAGGTGATGTTCTCGGCCTTGTCGGTGACATGCTCGCCGACATACGCTTCCGTGAACCCGAGCTCATCTGCAAGCAGGAATGCTTCCCGATCCTCCCGCAGCGATTGCCGCCAGTCCTTGTCGAGAGGATGGATCGGCATCGTAAAGAACCCGAGCTTCATGATCCGCCTCCCTGCTCGTTGAACTTTAGTTGGCAAGGAACCTGCGGCCTTCCCAAGGCGAAGACAAGCCCTGACGCACAAATAATCACTCGATAAACAAGCTTGACCTTTGAACAGGGCGGCCCTCTAATCTGGCAAACCAAAATTGGGCCGGGAGGCCACGCCCACATGAAAGCTGCGGCTTTCGCCTACGCCCGCGCGACCAGCGTCGTGAATGCGCTGGAGTTGCTTGCCGTGCATGGCGACAAGGCGAAGGTTCTGTCGGGCGGCCAGAGCCTGATGCCGGCGATGAACCTGCGGCTTCTATCCCCGGAGATTCTGGTCGATATCGGCGGCCTTGCCGAGTTACGCGGCATAGCCATGAGGGGAGATGTCCTCGTCGTTGGCGCGCTGACCCGGCATGTCGACTTGCTCAGATCGCCGGAGATTGCGCTGCACGCTCCGCTGCTGCGGGATGCCGTCAGCCACGTTGCTCATCCCGCGATCCGCAACCGCGGAACGATTGGCGGAAGCCTCGCTCACGCCGATCCCGCGTCGGAGCTGCCGGCCTGTGTCGTGGTGCTTGACGCCACGATCGTTGCTTGCGGTTCGACGGGCGAGCGGCGGATTGCAGCGACCGAATTTTTCAAAGGAATCTACGAAACGGCACTATCGCCGGACGAATTGCTTGTCGCGATCGAGGTGCCAGTCACAGGCCAAGGCTCGACGTTCTTTTTTCAGGAGTACGCCCGGCGGCATGGTGACTACGCCATCGTTGGTCTTGCCGCGCGTGCTGTTGTTGCTGCTGGCCGGTTCTCGGATCTTCGGCTGGGCTTCTTTGCCGTTGGCGATCGGCCTCTGCTCGCAGCTGCCGCCGGCAAGCTGATCAATGCATCCGTGAAGCCCGGATTGCTGGCGGAAGCTGCGACGGCGCTGACCAACGAGCTCGACCCGCAGGAGGATCAACAGGCTACCGCGGCCATGCGCCGACACCTCGCCACTGTCTTGCTCCGGCGCTGCGTGGCCGATTTGCTCGCGCGACCCGAGCTGGCAACGGGAGTGGTCAAGTGAGCGCTCTGGTATCGGTCTCGCTTCTGGTCAACGGCGAACCGATCGATGCCTTTGTGCTGCCGCGGCTCAACCTCGCTGACTTTCTCCGGGAAAATCTTAAGCTGACCGGAACGCATGTCGGTTGCGAGCACGGCGTCTGTGGTGCCTGTACTGTTCGGATCGATGGCGAGATCGTCCGCTCCTGCCTGATGCTGGCGGTCCAGGCGCATGGCGCGTCAGTCGAGACCATCGAGGGGGTGTCCGACAGCGGTGAAATTGCCGATCTTCAGGCGGCATTTCGCGAACGCAATGCATTGCAGTGCGGCTACTGCACGCCGGGGATGCTGATGACGGCGCAGGATCTGCTGAAGCATTCGCCCGTGCCTGATCGGCAAGCGATCCGCGAGCATCTCTCCGGCAATTATTGCCGCTGCACCGGCTATCAGGCCATCGTGGACGCTGTGGAGGCGACAGCCAAGACGCGCTCGGAGCGGCGGACATGACCGTGACCCGTGCGCCAGCAGAGTCACTTTCGGTGCTCGATCGCCCGAATTCCTATATCGGCAAGACGGTGCCGCGACCCAACCTGGACAGGTTGCTGCAAGGGCGCGGACAATACGTCAGCGACTTGGAATTGCCGCGGATGGCGCATGTGGTTTTCTTGCGGTCGCCCCATGCCCACGCCAGAATCGTAGCGATCGACGCCGACACGGCGCGGCGTATGTCTGGCGTCATTGCCATCGTGACGGGTCGGGAGCTCGAGGCTGTCATCACGCCGTGGGTCGGTGTGCTCTCGCATCTGAAGGGACTGAAGTCCGCGCCGCAGCACGCGATCGCAGTCGACCGGGTCTGCTGGCAGGGTGAAGCGGTCGCGGCGATTGTCGCGACCAGCCGTGCAGCGGCTGAAGATGCCATGGAGCGTATTGCCGTCGATTACGAGGAGCTCGCGGCGGTCACCGACATGCGCACTGCGCTCGATCCCGCGACCCTTGTCATTCACGCCTCGCTTGGTGACAATCTTGCCTTCGAACGGACACTCGATGCCGGCGACGTCGACCACGCATTGTCGGAGTCCGAAGTCGTCGAGGCCGAATTCGTGTTCGGGCGGCACACCGGCGTGACGCTTGAACCGCGTGCAGTGGTTGCCGACTGGAATGCGGCCGAGGCGCGGCTGACGATCTATCAGGGCACGCAGGCGCCGCACATGGTGCAGAACATTGCAGCCCTGCATCTCGGATTGAGGGAGGCGCAGGTCCGGGTGGTCTGCAAGGACGTCGGCGGCTCGTTCGGCATCAAGGTCCACATCTATGCCGACGAAATGGCGACATACGCGCTATCGAAGTTGTTGCGTCGGCCGGTCAAATTCGCGGCTGACCGTATCGAGAGCTTCAACACGGACATTCACGCCCGCGATCATCGATGCAGGGGGCGGATCGGCGTCAGACCGGACGGTACGATCACGGCCTTCGAGATTGAAGACCTGACGGGGATCGGTCCCTATTCGATGTATCCACGCACCAGCGCCATCGAGGCCAATCAGGTGGTCAATCTCGTTGGCGGGCCGTATGTCACGCCGAACTACCGGGCGCGAGCGCGGGTCGTGTTCCAGAACAAGAACGTGATGTGCCAGTACCGGGCGGTCGGACACCCGATAGCCTGTTCTGTCACCGAAGGTCTGGTCGATTTGGCCGCGGCAAAGATCGCTATGGACCCCGTCGAGATCCGCCGGCGCAACCTGATCGCCGACGATGCCTATCCCTGTGCATCCCCCTCGGGCATGAAGTTCGAGCAGCTTTCGCATCATGCCTCGTTGGCCAAGCTGCTTCAGATGATGGACTACGACGCATTGCGTGCCGAGCAGGCGGCACTGTGCACCAGAAATATACACCGGGGCATCGGAATCGCGAGCTTCATCGAGGTCACCAATCCAAGTGCCGCCTTTTACGGCGTCGGCGGCGCGAAGATTTCATCGCAGGATGGTGTTGCGGTTCGGCTCGATGCACAGGGCTCGGTGATCTGCCAGACCAGCATCACGGAGCAGGGGCAGGGGTCGGAGTCGCTGACGGCCCAGATCGTCGGCAGCGTGCTCGGCGTCTCGATGGACCGGGTCCGCGTGACCCTGGGCGACACCGACAATACACCCTACGGCGGCGGCACCTGGGCCTCGCGCGGCGCCGGCATCGGCGGCGAAGCCGCCTTGCAGGCCGCCAAGGCTCTGCGCCAGAATATTCTGGATGTCGCCGCAGCCATCCTGCAATCGACGCCGGCCGGGCTCGATATCGTCGACAACCGCATCGTCAATGCCGACGACGGCGCGTCGCGGATCGAGCTGAACGAGCTGGCGCGGATCGTCTATTTTCGACCGGATACCCTCCCGCCGGGCATCCAGCCCGAGTTGATGGCGACCCGCCATTTCGTGCCGCGCCAGTATCCCTTTGCGTTCACCAACGGCGTCCAGGCCTCATGGCTTGAGGTCGATACCGAGACCGGGTTCGTGACGTTGCTGAAGCATTGGGTTGTCGAAGACTGCGGCACCATCATCAACCCGCAACTGGTCGACGAACAGATCCGGGGTGGGGTTGTGCAGGGGCTCGGCGCGGCGCTGTTCGAGAAGTGTATCTATGACGAGCGTGGTCAGCTGACCAACGCCAACATGGCGGATTATTTGGTCCCGATGTCCGGCGAGATGCCCGATATCGATATTGGCCACGTGGTGTCGCCGACACTGGAATCGGAGCTGGGAGCCAAAGGGGCGGGCGAGGCGGGTACGGCCGGTGCGGCAGCCGCGGTTGCCAACGCGGTCAATGATGCGCTGCGGCCGTTCGGCGCAACAATTACCGAGATTCCGCTCACGCCTCAGGTTATCCTGACGGCCTTGGGACGAATCTGAGGTGGAGACGTTCCGGGCAAAGACAAGGCGATAAGCAAAACACAGACAGTTCTTGGGGAGGATAGTCATGACGAAGAAGGTCACCAAAGCCGGTTCGATATCGCGGCGTCGTCTGCTGACGACGGCAAGCGCCGGCGCCGCTCTCGCCGTCTCGCCTTTTCGCATCAATCTGCTGCAGGCCGAGGAAGCACCGATCAAGATCGGCTTCCCTGTTCCCTTGACCGGTCCCTATGGCGCCGAGGCCCAGGATCAGGTGCGGGCCGCTCAGCTGGCCGTCGCCCAATTCAATGACGCCGGCGGCATCAACGGCCACAAGGCCGAGCTCGTCGTGCGCGACGACAAGCTCAATCCGGGTGAAGCGGCGACGCGGACGTTGGAGCTGGTCGAGAAGGAGAAGGTGAATTTCGTCGTCGGCAGTCTCTCGGCGGCGGTTCAGCTTGCGATCAACAACGTCACCAAGGAGCGTGGCGTCATCTTCAATTCGATCAGCCAGTCCGACGCCATCAACGAGGCGGCGGACCTCAGCAAATACACCTTCCACGAAGCGCTGAATCCGCACATGACGTCAGGCGCGGTCGGCCGGTACGCTTTCGCCAAGTTCGGCAAGAAGGTTGCGTTCCTCACGGCGGACTACGCCTACGGTCACGAGATGGTCCGCGGCTTCCTCGAAGTGGGCAAGGAATTCAACATCGAAAACCTCGGCGACATCCGCCATCCGCTTGGGACGACCGACTTCTCGACCCTGCTGCCGCGCCTCCAGGCGCTCAAGCCCGACATTCTCTGCATCAGCAATTTCGGTCGCGACCAGCAGATCGCGCTGAAGCAGGCAACCGACTTCGGCATCAAGAAATCGATCCAGATCATCGCACCACTGCTCTCGCATGCCAGCCGCGTCGCGGCTGGCCCCCAGGCATTCGAAGGCGTCGTCGGCGGCTGCTCATTCTATTGGGGCATCGAAGACAAGTTCGCCTCGACCAAGGCGTTCAACGACGCCTTTCGCAAGATGTATGACGGCAAGTTGCCCACCGACTACGGTGCGCTCGGCTATGGCGGCGTGCGGACCGTGCTCGAGGCGGTCAAGGGCGCCGGCAGCGTGGAGACCGACAAGGTCGTCGCTGCACTGGAAGCGCTCAAGTACGACTACTACAAGGGACCGCAATACTATCGCAAATGCGATCACCAGTCGGTGCAGTCGGTGCTCGTGATCAAGTCGAAGTCCAAGGACATGAAGAACGAGTCCGACGTGTTCGAGGTCCTGTCGACCGAAGAGCCTAACGAGAAGTACCTGCGCACCTGCGAGGCGCTCGGTCACAAGAGCTGAGCCACGCGTCGGCGTGCGCTGCAAAGCGGTGCGCGTTGTGCCGAGGGGGACAAATGGCGGGCCTGAGCTTTGACCTGATTGCGCTGCAGCTGTTTGCCGGGTTGGCGCTCGGCGCAATCTACGTGCTGTTTGCGATCGGCCTCTCGCTGATCTTCGGGATGCTGACGGTCGTCAACTTCGCCCATGGCGCCTTCTACATGGTCGGCGCCTATGTCGGACTTTATCTGATCTCGATCGGGGGCAATTTCTGGATTTGCCTCGTAGCTGTGCCGATCGCGATTGGACTGTTCGGCCTTGCCGTTGAGCGCGTGCTGATCCGGCCGCTCTGCGGTCGCGGCATCGACTATCCGCTGCTGCTGACCTTCGGGCTCAGCTACGTGATGGTGGAGTGCGTGCGCATTGCCTTTGGCAAGACCGGGTATCCGTTCGATACGCCCGAGGTCCTGCAGGGCGCCGTCGACATCGGTGTCGGCTATTTCCCGCTCTACCGTCTATTTGTGATAGGCGTGACGGCCGTCGTTCTGCTGGCGCTGTGGCTGTTTCTGGAGAAGACCAGCTTCGGCCTGATTATCCGCGCCGGTGCGCGCGATCCGCAGATCGTCCGCGTTCTTGGGGTCGATGTTTCCAAGGTCTGGTTGATCGTGTTCGGGATAGGCACCGCGATTGCAGGCTTCGCCGGCCTGTTAGCGGCCCCGCTCCAGGGCGTCATTCCGGAGATGGGGGGCACGATTCTTGCCGAGGCGTTTGTGGTGACGGTCGTTGGAGGGATGGGGTCGATCGGTGGTGCCGTATTGGCGGGCCTTCTGGTTGGCGTGGTGGTCAGCATGACCTCGCTGTTTGCCCCGGAGATGGCCAAGGTCTCGATCTTTGCCCTGATGGCGATCGTCCTCATTGTTCGTCCCCAGGGCTTCTTCGGCCGCGCCGGATTGATGAGCTGAGACCGGCATGACCGAAACCACTCAATCGATCAAACAACCTCGGGCCACGACGGGTGGTTGGTACGAGTTCGCAACGCGACACCGCGCCAGCATTGTTGCGGCGGTCATCCTGATCTTCCCGTTGGTGATGCCGTTCACGGCGCTCGCCGTGAACATCCTGATCTATGGGTTGTACGCCCTCGGGTTCAACCTCGTGTTTGGTTATCTGGGTCTCTTGTCGTTCGGGCACGCGGCGCTGTTCGGAACCGGTGCCTATCTCTGCGGCATCGCCATTGTGCACTTCGGTTGGCCGTGGTATGCGGCGATTGCGGCCGGGATCGCCGGTGGGCTGCTCATGGCACTGCTGATCGGCGTGCTCGCGATCAGGACCCGCGGCATCTACTTCGCCATGGTGACGATGGCTCTGTCGCAATGCGTCTATTACCTGTTCTATCAGGCGGTAGACCTGACCGGCGGCGAGAATGGCCTCCGCGGCATCAATGTCCGTACCATCGATCTGTTCGGCCTGCGGATCGATTTCATCAATCCGATGTTCCGGTATTACGTCATCGCGGCTTTTGTGATCGCTGCATTCTTCGTGATGTCGCGCATTCTCGCCTCGCCCTTCGGTGCCGTCATTGAGGCGGTGCGAGAGAACGAGATGCGCGCCCGCGCATCGGGCTATGACGTGACCCTGACACGCTTGCTGACTTTCGTCTTGTCGGGCGGTTTCTGTGGTCTCGCGGGTGCGTTGCAGGCTCTGCACCTGTCGATCGTTCCGATCGAGATCCTGCACTACGAGACCTCGGGCCTGGTCGTGATGATCGCGCTGCTGGGTGGCATGGGGACGTTCTTCGGGCCGATGGTCGGCGCGGCGGTCTTCCTAGTCCTGGAGAACATCGTCTCCGTGTGGACCGTTCATTGGCAACTGATCGTTGGCGCCATCTTCATTGCATGCGTGCTGTTCTTCCCCGCGGGGATCTGGGGCACGCTGATCGCGCGGGGCAGGCGATGACGACCGCAGCAGGTGAAGCCAGCGAAATCATTCTGCGCACCAGGGGCGTCGGCAAGACGTTCGGGAAGTTCGTCGCTCTGAACAACATCTCGGCCGAGTTTTCCAGAGGAGCGATCACCTCCATCATTGGTCCGAATGGGGCTGGAAAGAGCACCTACTTCAACTTGCTGTGCGGCGCCTTTCAGCCGACGAAGGGCAGTGTTGAGTTCGAGGGCAGGGATGTCACGGGCTTGCCGCAACATCGCTTTGCTCACATGGGGATCGCGAAATCCTTTCAGATCACCAGTGTATTTCCGCAGCTCACGACGCGTGAGAACATCCGTGTCGGTCTGCAGGCGCTGGTGTCGCGATACGACATCTGGCGTCCCCGTGCCCGCCTGACCGAACTGGTCGAGCGGGCTGACGAGCTGCTGGCTCTGGTCGGGCTGTGGGAATCCCGAGAACGCGCCGCCAAGACGCTGGCGCATGGCGAGCAGCGGGCGCTGGAGATCGGCATGGCGCTTGCGAGCCAACCGCGTTTGCTGCTGCTGGACGAGCCCACGGCCGGCATGAGCCCGGAGGAAACCCGGACCATGATGGATTTGATCGTGAAGCTCGCAAAGGAGCGCACGGTCATCCTCGTCGAGCACAAGATGAAGCTGGTGCTCGGGATCAGCGACCGCATCCTGGTGCTGCACCATGGCGAGCTGCTCGCCGAGGGCACGCCACAGGAGGTGCGGCAGAACGAGGCGGTGAAACGTGTCTATCTCGGTCAGCGGGAGCACTGACAGGATGCTGCAGGTCAGCAAACTGAACGCTTGGTATGGGGCAAGCCACGCGTTGCAGGACATCGGTCTTGAGGTGACCAAGGGCGAGATCGTTTGCCTGATCGGCCGCAATGGAGCCGGCAAGACGACGACGCTGAAATCGATCATGGGCTTGATGGGGCGGACACGCGGTTCGGTCACCTTCAAGGGTGAGGAGCTGCTGCGCCAGCCGGCGCATGTGCGCTTCGCGTTGGGCCTGGCCTATGTTCCCGAGGAGCGTCGCATTGTGCAGGGCCTGTCGGTCCGGGAGAATCTTCGACTAGGTCTGGTCGCGTCACCTGCGAAGAAGCGGGAAGCCGAGCTGCTCGATGAGATCGCCGTGATATTCCCGCGGCTGGCCGAGCGCATGGATCAAGAGGCGGTCACGATGTCCGGCGGCGAGCAGCAGATGCTGGCGATCGCGCGGGCGATGATCGCAAAGCCCGACCTGATCATGCTGGATGAGCCCTCGGAGGGCATCATGCCTGTCCTGGTCGACGAGATGTTCGAGCTGTTCCGGAGCATGAAGGCACAGGGAACAACGGTTCTGCTGGTCGAGCAGAACGTCGAACTTGCTCTCGGCATCGCCGATCGTGCCTATGTCCTGGATCAAGGCTCCGTGGTGCATCAGGCGTCGGCGCAAGCGCTGCTGGCCGATGAGGAGATCAAGGAGCGATACTGCTCGGTGTGAGCAGGCTTTCCTGGCAGCGCTCCTCCGCGCAGCCCCGGACGGACCTCACTCGGCAGCGCGCGCGATCGCGTCGGCCTTGCGATTGGTCACCACGACCTTGATCGCGTCGTCGACACGATCCCGCGCATATCTGAGTGCCGTCAGCAGGTCGGCCAGCGGAAACGTATGCGTGTGGATCTTCGTCGCATCGAACCGTTTTGCCGCCATCAGTTCCATGGCGCGATGCGTGGCGCTGCGGCCTTCGCCGCGGATGCCGTAGGCGTAAATGTTGTTCCGCACGAGATGCGCGATGTCCAGCGTCGCGGCCTCGTGCGGGAAGGCGGCCAGACAAATCTTGCCGCCGCGGTTGGTCATGTGAATGGCCTGGTTGAGTGTCGCTTCGGTGCCGGCACATTCAACGACATAGTCGGCGCCAATCCCCCCTGTTAGTTGCTTCACGACCTCAACGGCGTCTTCGTCGTTGATGTTGATGACGCGGTCGGCCCCCAATTCCCCGCCGATCGCCAGCCGCTTGTTGCGCGTGCCGGTCAGGATGACCGGGCTTGCGCCAAGCGCCTTGGCCACAGCAACTGCGAGAAGTCCGATCGGCCCCGGGCCAATCACCACGACGCTCTCGCCGGCCACCAATCCCCCCAATTCCGTCAAGCCATACATTGATGTTCCGGCAGTCACCACGAGCGTCGCTTCCGCGTCGCTCATGGTATCCGGTACGCGCGCCAGCGTGTTGATATGGTTGATCGCGTATTCGGCGAATCCGCCGTCGGTCGTAAAGCCGTTGGCGCGGTGCCCCTTGTCGGGCTTTCCATAGTTGAGACAGGACGTGTACATGCCCTGGCGGCAGCGTTTGCATTGGCCGCAGCCGGCATGGACTTCGACGCTGACCCGCTCGCCGATCCTGAACTCGTCGACATCAGGCCCGAGTGCGGCAACCCTGCCCATGTACTCGTGACCCGGCGTAAAGTTCTTGTTGAAGGGCAGGCCGCCCTGAATGCTTGCGGGCGACCCGGCATGGATGATCTCGAGGTCGGTGGCGCAGATCGCAACCGCATCGATACGCACCAGCACTTCGGCGCGCGATGGGATCGGCGTCGGCTTCTCGGAAAGGTGGAGCTGGTCGGGATCACCAAGGACCCAGGCTTGCATCAGCTCGGAGACGGGAAGGTCGGGCGATGTCTTGACGCCGGGCGGCTGGTACATGGGCGCTTCCTCTTTTGGCTGATAGCCTAGCGCGAAACGACCGGCTGCCGCGAGAGTCCGATGGCTGGCATGGGGGCGGCCTGCATTTGCTGCACGGCAGCAAGCGCGTCGCAAAACGTTCATACGTGGCCTATACTTGGTCCCCCGGTTGATGTTGAAATCCCCATTGCATCCTCTCCCAGACCGGAGCCTCCCATGAAGACCGTCCGCCTTGTCCTTGCGTTGCTGGCGCTGACACTGATCGCGCCGTGGCAATCCGCCAAGGCAGCCGACGTGATCTGCTACAATTGCCCGCCGGAATGGGCTGACTGGGCCTCGATGCTGAAGGCGATCAAGGCGGACCTCAACTACGACATCCCGCATGACAACAAGAACTCCGGCCAGGCACTGGCCCAGATTCTGGCCGAGAAGAGCAATCCGGTCGGCGATATCGGCTATTTTGGCGTGACCTTCGGCATGAAGGCCAAGGCCCAGGACGCGCTCGAGCCTTACAAGCCGGCGCACTGGGATCAGGTCCCCGCCGGCCTCAAGGATCCGGACGGCTATTGGACCACGATCCATTCCGGCACGCTCGGCCTGTTCGTCAACAAGGACGCGCTCGGCGGCAAGCCGGTGCCGGCCTGCTGGAAGGACCTCCTGAAGCCCGACTACAAGGGCATGGTCGGCTATCTCGACCCGTCCTCCGCGGCCGTCGGCTATGTCGGCGCGGTCGCCGTCAATCTGGCGTTGGGCGGCTCACCCACCAATTTCGATCCGGCGATCAGCTTCTTCAAGGAGCTGCGCAAGAACGATCCGATCGTGCCCAAGCAGACGTCGTATGCCCGCGTCGTCTCCGGTGAGATGCCGATCCTGTTCGACTACGACTTCAACGCCTATCGCGCGAAATACTCCGAGAAAGGCAACTTCGAGTTCGTCATTCCCTGCGAAGGCTCGGTGGTGTTTCCCTATGTCGTCGGTCTCGTGAAGAACGCGCCCGACAAGGAGAAGGCCAAGAAGGTGATGGACTATCTCCTGTCCGACAAGGGGCAGGCGATCTGGACCAACGCCTATCTGCGTCCGGCCCGCCCGATCGAACTGCCGGCGTCCGTGAAGGGCAAATTCCTCCCCGACAGCGACTATGCCCGCGCCAAGAGCGTCGACTGGGGCGAGATGGAAAACGTGCAAAAAGCCTTCGTCGACCGCTATCTCGCCGAGGTTCGCTGAGGCAATATGATGCCCCTCGCCGGGGCACCATTCTTCCGATGTCGCAAAAATCCTTCGTCTGGCTCTGCCTGCTGCCGCTCGCGGTCGTGACCACGGCATTCTTCCTGCTGCCGATGGCGCGCCTCGTGGTCGCAGGCGCGGAAGGGCCGCACGGGCTCGCCGGATATCTCTCGATCCTTACGGAAGGCCGCTATCGCGCGACGCTGTTCAACACCGTGCTGCTGGCGGCGGCAACCACGGTCGTCACGTTGATCGTGGCGACGATTGCCGGAATGTTCCTGCAGCGGCACCGCTTCCCCGGGCGGGCCGTACTGATCGCGATGCTGACCTTTCCACTGGCCTTTCCGGGGGTGGTGGTCGGCTTCATGATCATCCTGTTGGCCGGCCGGCAAGGGCTGATCGGCGATCTGTCGAACCGGATCTTCGGCGAGAAGTTCGTGTTCGCCTATTCGATCTACGGGCTCTTCCTGGGCTATCTCTACTTCTCGATCCCGCGCGTGATCCTCACCATCATGGCGGCTGTGCAGAAGCTCGATGTCGGTCTGGAGGAAGCGGCGCGTTCGCTCGGCGCCAGCCCCTGGGCGGTGCAGCGCGACGTCGTGCTGCCGGCGCTGGCGCCGGCTTTTGTTGCGTCCGGCGCGATCGCATTTGCGACCGCGATGGGGGCCTTCGGGACCGCCTTCACGCTGGCGACGAATATCGATGTGCTGCCGATGCTGATCTACACTGAGTTCACGCTGGCCGCCAATTTCGCGACGTCGGCCGCGCTGTCGGTGGGCCTCGGCCTGATCACCTGGCTCATCCTGGCGCTCGCACGCACGTTCAGCGGCAGCACGGTCGCGGCGGCCGGGTAACAGCATGCGCGATCGCCTGATCTTCACCGGCCAGTTCATCTTCACGCTGCTCGTTGCGGCATTCCTGGTGGTGCCCGCAGCGCTTTCGATCTCCGCCGGCGTCACCGTGAATTATTTCCGCGGCATCCAGTCCGGCGTGACCCTGCAATGGGTCGCGCAAGTCTGGGAGCTCTATGCCGGCACCATTCTGCTCTCCTTCGTGATCGCATTCGCGACACTTGCGGTCACGCTGTTTGCGGGAGTTCCCGCTGCCTACGCGCTGCATGAGCGAGGAGGCCGGCTCGCCCGCATCGTCGAGGAGATCATCACGCTGCCGCTGGCGATTCCGGGGCTCGCGATCGCACTTGCCTTGCTGCTCGCCTATGGGAGCTTTGGTGACTTCCGCCGTTCCTGGCTGTTCATCCTGGTCGGCCACGTGATCTTCACCATGCCGTTCATGGTGCGCTCGGTCATGGCGGTGTTTGCGACCGTGGACATCAAGACGCTGGATGAGGGGGCGGCCTCGCTAGGCGCCTCGCCGTGGCGGCGGTTCTGCGACGTCATCGTGCCGAACGCACTGCCTGGAATTCTGGCTGGCGCATTGATGGTGGTCACATTGTCGCTCGGTGAATTCAACCTGACCTGGATGCTGCATACGCCGTTGACGAAGACGTTGCCGATCGGGCTCGCCGACAGCTATGCCTCGATGCGGCTCGAAGTGGCCTCGGCCTACACGCTGATCTTCTTCGTGATGATCATTCCGCTCCTGGTTGCGATGCAGCTCTTGGCCGACAAGGATCACAAAAGATGAGTACGGCCGGCCACGGTGCAGCGGTGCGGATCGAGGCGTGCGGCAAGACCTTTGCCGACGGCACGCGCGCGCTTGATCCCGCGACCCTCGACATTGCGCGCGGCGAGACGCTGGTGCTGCTCGGACCATCCGGATGCGGCAAGACCACGATGCTGCGCATCATCGCGGGCCTCGAACTGCCGGACGCCGGCGGCAAGGTCCTGTTCGACGGCAAGGATATGACCTCGGTCCCGATCGAGCGGCGCAATGTCGGGATGGTGTTTCAGTCCTACGCTTTGTTCCCCAACATGACGGTGGCGGGCAATATCGCCTACGGGCTGAAGATCCGCGGCGTCGCCAGGGACGAACGTGCCGCACGCGTCGCCGAGCTGGTGGCGCTCACCAACATCACCGGATTGGAGAACCGCCGTATCGACCAGCTTTCGGGCGGCCAGCGGCAGCGCGTCGCATTGGCGCGCGCGGTCGCGATCCGGCCCGGAATATTGCTGCTTGATGAGCCGTTGACGGCACTTGATGCCGCCTTGCGTGATCGGCTGCGGAGCGAGCTTAACCGGTTGTTGCGAGCACTCGGCATTACGACGATCTACGTCACGCATGATCAGGCCGAAGCCATGGAATTGGGCGACCGCATCGTGGTGATGCGGAAGGGCGCGATTGCGCAGATCGGCACGCCGCGCGAGGTCTACTTCGCGCCGAAGGATCGCTTTGTGGCGGAATTCATCGGAGCGGCGAATATCGTGGAAGCTCCGATCGAGAACGGTGTATTGATGCTGCCTGGCGGGCAATTGCCGATCCAAGGTGGCACGTCGACTGCGAAGGCGACCGTCATGATCCGCCCCGAAACCATTCGCGTGACCGAGACGGGGGCAGGCGCGCTCTCGGGCGTTGTCGATTCCGTCAGCTTCATCGGCGACCGGCAGCGGATTGTCGTGAGCGGTGCATCGGGCAAGTCGCTCAACGTCGACGCGCCCAACACGATCCAGGCCAAGGTCGGCGATCGAGTAGGGCTTTCGATCGCGGCCGACGCGCTTCGTCTTCTGCCTTCCGAACCTTGAGATCCATCGATGCCGTCGAAACCCGTCCTCATCGCCCAGATCTCCGACCTTCACATCAAGCCGCCGGGAACGTTGGCCTACGGCCGGGTCGATACCGCCAAGGCGCTCGAGCGCTGCGTGGCTGAACTCAACGCATTCGAGCCGGCGCCCGATTTCGTTGTCATCTCGGGCGACCTTGTCGATACGCCGTCGGTCGAGGAATACGATTATCTCAAGCGATTGCTCGCGCCGCTGCGCCTGCCGTTTGCCGGCATTCCCGGTAATCACGACTCGCGGGAGTGGATGCGCGAAGCGTTTCCGGCCGCGCCCTATGTTCGCGCAACGGGCCCGCTCGACCAGAAGATCGAGGTCAATGGTCTCGATCTCCTGCTGCTCGATTCAAGCGTTGCCGGTAAGCCTCACGGCATGCTCGAAGCGTCCACGCTGCAATGGCTGGACGAGGCGCTGGCGGCCGCAGCCGACCGGCCGGCGCTGCTCTTCCTGCATCACCCGCCATTCAAGGGCGGCATCTGGCACATGGACCGGCAAGACCTCTTCAATGCCGACGAGCTGGCGGGAATCGTCAAGCGTCACCCGCGTGTGCGGCTGATCGCGTGCGGGCACGTCCACCGTGCGATGCTGACCACCTTCGCGGGACTTCCCGTGACAATTTGCCCCGCGCCGAACCATGCGGTCGACCTGGACCTCGGGCAGCTCCGCGAACCGTCGTTCAAGGTGGAACCCCCTGCATTTCACTTGCACACGTGGTTTCCCGGGCAGGATTTTGGACAGCTGGTGACGCACCAGGTCCCTATCGGTCGGTTTGACGGGCCGCACCCGTTCTTTGGCCCAGACGGCAGGCTGTTGTGAGTTTGCGGCGCTGACCCTCGCACAGCCGGTTTTGCCGGGCGAGATCGTCGTTGCTGGACCGGATATTCCGGATCACACGCAGCCGCTGCCTGCAATTGAGCGTTGCATAGGCACGTATTTATTCCAAATTGTAGCTTGGATGCCTTCTAGCCCGCTGCCGGCGGATCGGACCTTTTGTTGCTGTAGGCCCGCGGTGGGGCTATAGTCGCTTCCGCTTTCATTGATCGATGGCTCTGTCGGTGTCGCGCTGCTGGCGCGCCGATTAAACGCAACACAATCAGTCTGGATCACGATGACCGGTGCGCCGCCCATTGAACGAACTGCCGGCGCGCCGTCGTTTACGAACAACAAGCTGTCTGTGCTGCGCAAGCATCCTTACTTTGCCGATCTGGAGCCCGAGGCATTCGATCAGCTCTGCCGCTACGCCAAGCACACCACGCTGAAGCGGGGCACGACGATCTTTTCCAAGGGCGATCCGGGCACAAGCCTGATTGCGGTGATTTCGGGCACGGTGAAAATCAGCATCTCGTCGCCGGATGGTCGCAACGCCATCCTGAACCTGATCGAGGCAGGCGAGATCTTCGGCGAGATCGCGCTGCTCGACGGGCTGTCGCGCACTGCCGATGCCACCGCCAACACCAATTGCGAACTGTTCGTCATCGACCGGCGCGAATTCATTCCGTTCGTGCGCAGCCAGCCGACGCTGGCGATGAAGTTCATCGAACTGCTTTGCGCAAGGTTGCGCTGGACCAGCGACCAGGTCGAGCAGGTCATCCTTCAGGATTTGCCCGGCCGTCTGGCCAGCGCGCTGCTGCGCCTGAGCGACAAGCACAAGCCGCAGGGGCGCACCATCTCGATCACCCAGCAGGAGATCAGCGAGATGGTCGGGATGACCCGCGAGAGCATCAACAAACAGCTTCGCGCCTGGGCGACACGCGGCTGGGTCAGGCTCGAGCATGGCGCGATCGTGGTGCTGAAGCCAGAGTCGCTTCAGGCGCTGGTTGACGCCGGGGCCGATGACGGCGAGTAGCCGCGCCGGCCGCTCGTCCAATTCTGCACTTCACGAAACGGTGAGCCGGACAAGGCCTGTGAAACCATTCACATCAGCCTTGCGTGCCCTGCGGTAAGTGAGCCCCGGGTGGATCACGTCCGCACTGTGGAGGAATCCATGCAGGGCTCTTTCGACAACCGACGTCAGGACCCGGAAAGCAACTACAAGAGCTTCAGCATCAAGCTGATCGCGTTGCCGGTGCTCGTGATCGTTGCCTTGATCGGGATGCTGGTCAGTCACCCGGCCGCGGTCAAATGGATATCGGACGCGGCACAGGCCGAGTTCGTCGGAACCGACGCCGCCGACGCCAGCCCGCTGCCCAGGATCGCGCAGCCGGCGCCCACCGCTCTGCCACGCAATGAGATGCGGACGGTGAAGGCCAACTGATCGTTGATGCCGTCGTCGCGTATCAGGGCGCGACAACGGCAATTCAGATCGTCCCATGGTCCGCCGCGATCCTCACGCGGTAACGCCGAGCAGCTTTGCTGCGGTCCGCCCGAGAATGTTCGCCTTGTCGTCGTCGCTCAGCGACGCGCTGGCGAAGATGTGGTCGACCGGCGCCAGTTGCCATGGATAGGGATAGTCGCTTCCCAGCACGATCTGGCCGGCGCCGACCTGGGCGGCGAGGTGCCGGATCGCCTCCGGTGTGAAGATCAGGGAGTCGAAATAGATCTGCTTGAGATATTCGGTCGGCGCCTTCTGAAGCTTGATCTCCGGATTGCATCCCTTCGGTCCGACCAGGCTGGGATGGTCCGAGCGATCGGCATAGGAGGGGAGGTAGCCTCCTCCATGCGCGGCGATGATCTTCAGTCCCGGGAAGCGGTCGAGCGTGCCCTCGAAGATCAAATGCGAGAGAGCGATCGTGGTCTCGAGCGGATTGCCGATCGCGTTGCCGAGCCAGCCATTGCCGGATAGCCGCTTGTTGAGCTCGGGAACGCCCTGCGGATGGATGAAGAGGGGGACGCCGAGTTCCTCGGCCTTGGCCCACACCGGATGAAACTTGGAATCGGAGAATTCGACGCCGTCGACGACACCGCCGATCGCCGCCCCCTTCAGCCCCTGCTTCTTCACCGCCGTCTCCAGCTCCTGCACCGCAAGGTCAGGGGCCTGCAATGTCAGCGAGGCGAAAGCCGCAAACCGGTCGGGCTTCGAGGCGCAGAGTTCGGCGAGCTTTTCATTCTGGATTTTCACGATCTTGCCGGCTAGGTCGCGATCGCGGTCGTACCAGAACGGATTGATCGAGAGCACCTCCATATCGACGGCCTGCGCATCCATCGCCGCGAGGCGCTTGTCGATCTCGATGAAGGCCTCGGCGGCGCCGTTCACCGGCGGCAGTTGATATTTTCCGGCGTCGGCGCCGAGCAGGGCGCCCGCCTCGCGGAAGTGGCAATGCGAGTGAATGTCGATCGTCTTGACGCGCTTGCCGTCGACGCTGATCGGCAACTTCTGCCGCGATGGCTGCGCATTCGCGTTGTGGACGAGCCCGCAGCCGCAGAACACGATGCCTGCTGCCGCCGTCGCTCCCGCCTTCAGGAAATCACGCCTTGTGGTCATGACGATCGCCTCCCTGTCTTTTTGTTATGGAGCGGCGAGCGTAGGGATGCCGGTTAGTGGTCGCAAGATCACACGCTGTGCGTGTCGCGCAATGTTGATCTGCTCAAACCGGCTTGATCCCGGCACTTGTGTCAGGGCGACGGAACAGTTCCGCTTGCCCTCAGTGCAGGACCTGAAGCTGCCGCGGCAGCCATAGCGAGATTTCCGGCAGATACGTCACGCACATCAGGACAAAGAACATCACCGCATAGAACGGCCAGATCTTGCGCATGACCTGCTCGATCGTGACCTTGCCGACCGCGCAGCCGACAAACAGGATCGCACCGACCGGTGGATGGCACAGGCCGATGCCGAGATTGAGCAGCATGATCATGCCGAAATGGACCGGATCGACGCCGAAGTTCTTCATGACCGGCAGCAGGATCGGCGTTGCGATCAGGATCGACGGCGCCATGTCGACCAGTGTGCCGAGCACCAGCAGCAGGACGTTGATCAGGAGCAGGATGACGTACTTGTTGTCGGAGATCGACAGGAAGAAGGCGGTCATCTTGGCCGGCATCTGCGTCAGGGCCATGATGTAGCCGACGCTGGAGGCGCAGGCGATCAGCGTCATCACCATGGCGACGGTGCGCAACGTGCGATGCAGCAGCACCGGCAGGTCGCGCCAGCGATAGTCGCGATAGATGAGCATGGTGACGAAGAAGGCCCAGATGCAGGCGATGGCGCCGGCTTCGATCGCGGTGAAGATGCCGCCGAGAATGCCGCCCAGGATGATGACGAGGGTGATGAGACCCCAGGAGGCATCGATGGCGATCCGGAACGCGTCCTTGGCCGGCACGGTCTGGCCGTGCGGGTGCTTCTCGCGATAGGCGACGGCGAGGCACAGAATGATCAGCGAGAACCCGAGCAGCAGCCCCGGGAACACGCCGGCCATGAAGAGGGCGCTGATCGAGATCGTGCCGCCGGTCGCAAGCGAGTAGAGCACCGCATTGTGGCTCGGTGGCACCAGCAGGGCCTGGACCGACGAGGTGATCGTCAGATTGGTCGCGAACACGCGCGGATAGCCGTTCCGTTCCATCTGCGGGATCATCACCGAACCGATCGCCGATGTATCGGCGACGGCCGATCCGGAGATGCCGCTCAGGAACGTCGTCGCCAGCACGTTGACGATCGAGAGGCCGCCGCGCAGACGCGTCAACCCGACCAGCACATCGGCAAACGCGACCAGGCGGCGGGCCATGCCGCCCTCTGCCATGATGGCACCGGCCAGCACGAAGAACGGGATCGTCAGCATTGCGACCTTGCTGACGCCATCGGAGATCTTCAGCATCACCGCTTCGAGCGGAATGCCGATCCACAAGGCGCCGACGATGGCCGCCATCGCCAGCGAGTAGGCGATCGGCATGCCGATCAGGAAACAGAGCAGCATGGTCGCGAGCAGGATGGAGATGTCCATGGTGACTTCTCGCGGTCAGTCGATCGATGCGTCGCGATGCGGGCCGATCGGATCGGGCGGTGCACCAAGGAAGATCCGTTCGATGATGAACAGCAGCAGGCAGGCGCCGCCGATCGGAATTGGAAGATAGGTGACGCCGACCGACAGCGACGGAAAGTCGGCGATCGTGTTGTGCCAGGTCACCTCGACGAGCCGATAGCCCCAGATCATCATGAACAGCGCGATCAGGCCCATCAGCAGTTGCACGACAAGGTCGGCGAGCCACCGGAGCGGGTCCGGCAGCTTGCCGGCGAAGTAGCCGACATTCATATGCAGGTTGAGCCGATATCCGGCGGCCGCACCGATGAAGGTCACGACGATGGTGAGCAGCACCGCGAGCGGTTCGGGCCAGGATGCGGCGCTGTTCAGGACATAGCGTGTGAACACCGCCCAGGGGATGACCGCTGAAATCAGGATCAGCGCGGCAGAGCCCGTGATGACGCAGGCCAGATACAGATAATCCATCGCGCGGCGATATGATCCGGCCATGTCCATTTCCCGTATGTTGTCGATTTCCCGCGTGGTGCCGTGTCAGGCAGACTGGATGCGTCCGATCATCTCCTGATATTTCGGGCCGAATTTGTCCCATACCGGCTTGACCGCATTCTGGAATGGCGTCTTGTCGGCGATCTCGATGATCTCGCAGCCGGCGGCTTTCGCCTTTTCCATCGCCTGCTTCTCGTATGTGTTCCAGAGCCCGCGCTCTTCCATTTGCGCCTCGCGGGCAAGCTTCCTGATCAGCGTCTGGTCGTCGGCCGACAGCACGGACCAGGCTCGCTTCGAGAACACCAGCACCTCGGGAACGATCAGGTGCTCGGTGAGCGAAAAATGCTTAGCCGCGGTGTAATGATTGCTGAAGACGTAGCTCGGGGGATTGTTCTCGGCGCCGTCGATGACGCCGGTCTGCAGCGCGCTGAACACCTGGTCGTAGCCCATCGCAACGCCGTTGCCGCCCAGCGCGTTCATCATGTCGATGAAGATCGGATTGCCGATAACGCGGAACTTGAGGCCCTTGATGTCGGCGATCGTCTTGATCGAATGCTTGGTGTTGTAAAGGCTGCGCGCCCCGGAATTCATCCAGCACAGTGCGACCAGTCCGGCATTCGGGCTTGCCGTGATCTTGTCCAGCAGCTCCTGGCCGATCGGGCCATCCATCATCCGCTCGGCATGCGCCATGTTCTTGAACAGGAAAGGCATGTTGACGACGTTGATGTCATCGACGATCGGCCCGATCGAGCCCGCGCTGACGCGCAGCATCTGGATCGCGCCGATCTGGGTCTGCTCGATGGTTTCCTTCTCGCCGCCGAGCTGCATCGAGGGGAACATCTGCAGCGACAGGCGGCCGTTGGTCGCCGCCGCAAGCTTCTTGCCGAGATTTTCCGTCGCGACCACGGTCGGATAGCCGGGCGGTTGGACGTCTGACGCCTTGAACACCGCTTTCGACTGGGCGAAGGCCGTCTGCGCCGACGTCGCCACGGCCGCGCCCAGGCCGGCGCCGATCTTGATGATGTCGCGACGGTTGAGCCCGCGGGTCCGCGATCGATCTGTACGGTTCATTGTCATTCCTCCCAAAATGCCTGGCCGGAGTCCGGCGGCGGTCATGCCGGCTGGCGTTGCTCGTCGAAGAACTCCGGATTGTTGTGCTGGGTGGCCGAGATGTCGGCCAGAAGCCGTTCGAGGTGTCTCGTCATCGCGGCTCCGGCGCGTGCCGGGTCGCGTGCCTCGATCGCGGCCATGACGGCCTCGTGCTCGGCGATGACTTCGGCCATCCGCCCACGCTGCGGCAGCGTGAGCCATCGGAAGCGGTCGACGTGAACCTTGACCTGCAGGATCAGCTTCCAGATGCCGGGGTGTCCGGCAATTTCGGCGATGGCGGCGTGAAAGGCCTCGTCAGCCTGATGGAATGCCTCGCGATCATCGGCCATCTCGGCCTCGCGCTGGCGTTCGAGGATCGCGTGCAGGCCAAGGATCTGGCTGGCGCTGGCGCGCTCAGTCGCCATGCGGGTCGTGGTTTCCTCCAGCGACCTGCGGACGATGATTGCCTCCGGGAGAGCGGCGAGCGGGATGCGCGACACGAAGATGCCCGACTGTGGGAAAATCTCGACCAGGCCTTCGTCCGACAGGCGCAAGATGGCTTCCCGCACCGGCGTCCGGCTGACGCCATAGGAGCGTGCGATCTCGGCCTCGATGATCGGGTCGCCGGGCCGGCGCTGCAACGAGACCAGTTCAGCGCGCAGCTCGGCATAGATCCGCGCCGCCGCCGTTGCGGTCCGTGGGCGACCGGTCCGCCGGTGGCCGGCGAGGTTGCGGAGCTCCGATTTTTTCGGCGCGCGGGCGGGCATTCGTGCTCCCAATACTGATATATTAGTATATGAAGCGATCGCTGAAGGCAAACGAGCTTCGCTCGCATCCCGGGAGGTCACATGACCGACTACCGCAAGCTGTTCGATCTCACCGGCAAGACCGCCGTGGTGCTGGGTGCCGCCTCGGGTATCGGGAGGTCTTCGGCTGAAGCGCTGGCCTCGCTTGGCGCGCGCGTGCTGTGCGCCGATCGTACGCTGGAGGGTGCGGAGGCGACCGCCGCAGCGATCCGGGAGCAGGGTGGATCGGCCACGGCCGCCGCCTGCGATGCGGCTGATCGTGCCGACGTCGAGGCGCTGGCGACGAAGGCGCGCACGGAATTGCAGCGCGTCGACATCGCCGTCACCACGCCGGGGCTGAACATCCGCAAGACAATCCTCGACTACACCGAGGAGGATCTCGACCGCGTCATCAACCTCAACATCAAGGGCACGGTCTGGTTCTTCCAGGCATTCGGCCGCATCATGGTCAAGCAGCAAGGCGGCAGCCTGATTGCCTGCTCCTCGGTGCGCGCAGTGACGATCGAGCCGGGGCTTGCGGTCTATGGTTCGACCAAGGCGGCGATCGGTCTCCTGGTCAAGGGCTTCGCATCCGAGGTCGGCCGCTCCGGTGTCCGCGTCAACGCGATCGCGCCGAGCATTGCGGAGACCGCGTTGACCGGCCCGTTCAAGCAGCGACCGGACATCTACAATCTCTATGCCGGCCACACCGTGTTCAATCGCTGGAGCAGTGCCGACGAAGTCGCCACCGCCGTCGCCTATCTTGCATCCGACGCAGCGAGCTATGTCAGCGGCAGCACGCTGTTCGTCGACGGTGGCTGGACGGCGGTCGATGGACCGCCAACGGGTCTCACCCAATTGGCGCGCTAGTTACGACGTCGGGCCGGAGACGAAACCAGCCTGATTGCGTAGCTCAGACGCATCCGCCGATGTCAGCAACGCGATCAGGCGCTCCGCCTGCGGTGCAGCCGATGCCTGCGTTGCAACGGCAGCCGTATAGATGGTCGCGAGCCCGCATCCCGGTGGTAAGGTACCCGAAAGCACGACACCCGGAGTGCTGATGATCTCGGTCGATTGCGTGCAACCGATCGGTCGCTTGTCTCGGGACTCTGCGAGATGCCGCATGGCAGTCGCGCCGTTCGGAAAGATCTTCAGCCGGTCGGCGACGGCGTCAGTGATGCCGAGTTGTGCCAGCACCTTGGCGACATGAATGCCGGCGGTCGACGCCTTGGTATCCGGCACGAAGATCGCGTCCGCAGCGAGCAGGGCTGTACGCAGGCCTGCTGCGTCCTCGGCGCGCGCCGGTGGATCGCCTGCGCGGACCGCAAGCGCCGTTTCAACGCGGCCGATGTCGGCGATCGAACTGCGCAAGACCAGCCCTTCGTCGGCAAGCGTCGCGATCAGCGCAGCGGTCAGGATGACGATGTCGGTCGGAACGCCGGCACGCAACCTGTCGGCCATGGCGCCGACCGCGCCAAAATCACCGGCAATGCCGAGGCCGGTTTCGGCCTCAAACGCACGCGCAAGGCTGCGCACCAGCCCCTGTGCCGCGCCGCCGCTCAGGATGTTCAACGTCTTCATGCGCACTGTTCCATCACCACGGTCCTGCGACCACGTGCCTATTCGGTCTTGTCCAGTCGTTTGACGACGTCCGCCCACTTCACGATATCGGCGCACAGGAACCTGTCGAAGGCCTCCGGCGTCATCGTCATCGGCACCGCGCCCTGTTCGGCCCAGAGCTTCTCGACCTTTGGCCGCTTGATCGCGGCGTTTACGGCCACGTTGAGTTTGTCGATGATCGGCTTCGGCGTACCCGCTGGCGCCATCAGGCCGAGCCAGATCGTCGCCTCATAGCCGGAGACGCCCGCCTCGATGACCGTCGGAACGTCGGGCAACACCGAGGAACGGGTCTTGCCGGTTGTGGCAAGCGCGCGGACCTGGTTTTCGGCAACATTCGGTGCCATCGCCGGCACGGCATCGATCATCATCTGGACCTGGCCACCGATGACGCCGCCGCGGGCTTCGCCGCTGTTGCGGTAGGGCACGTGCACGAGGTTGATCCCGGCCATGGCTTTGAACAATTCGCCCGCCATGTGATACGGCGTCCCCTGGCCCGACGAGGCGTAGTTCAGCTTTCCGGGCTCCGCCCTTGCGAGCGCGATGAATTCCTGCAGCGTCCTTGCCGGCACGGCGGGGTGGACCACGATCACGAGATCCGATGTGTTCAGCGATGCGACCGGCACGAGGTCGCGCATCAGCTCGTATTTTCGTTGGGGCACCAGCGATTCATTCGCGGTCTGGGTGTTCGACATCATCAGCAGGGTGTAGCCATCGGCCGGCGCCTTCGCGACCTCGAGCGTGCCGATCACGCCGCCGGCGCCGGTGCGGTTCTCCACCACGAAGGGCTGGCCGAGGCTTTCCTGCAAGATGCTGCCGATCTGCCGCGCAACGACGTCGGCCGGACCGCCGGGGCCGAAGGGAACGATGATCCTGACCGGCCGCGCAGGATAATCTTCGGCGTCGGCATGTGAGCCCGACATCGAGACGATCAGCAATGCCGCGACACACATCAAGGCGTACCGAAAGCCCGCCATTGATCGTCTCCCCAACTTTAGTCTTCTTTCTTGATCAGAAGTCTAGCTGCAACCTGAAGGCTCTGTCGACGACAGACTCCGTCTTCGCGCATCGGAATAAGGGCGGGAGGACGGTGTACTCAAACTTCGCCATCACGTGCGGGGAATCAAATGAGGAAACATCCTGGGCTATCGCGGCGCGATCTGCTGAAGGGCTCCAGCGCCGTGCTGGCGGGCACCGCCTTTTCAACGCGCGTGGTGGCTGCCGCGCCACCTGCGGAACCGGTGACGCCGGCGTTGATCGAGGCCGCGAAGAAGGAAGGACAGGTCGTCTATTACACCTCGACCGATCTGCCGGTCGCCGAGAAGCTGGCGAAGGCATTCGAAGCGAAATATGCCGGGATCACCGTGCGTGTCGAACGCACCGGCGCGGAGCGCGTGTTCCAGCGGGTGGGTCAGGAATATTCCAGCAACATCCACGCGGTCGATGTTGTCAATTCCTCCGACGCCGCGCATTTCATCGTGTGGAAGCGTGACGGCATTCTGGCGCCCTATGTCCCGGAGGAGGTCGCGAAATACTATCCGGACGAACATCGCGATGCGGACGGACAGTTCGCAAGCTTCCGGGTCTGGCTATCGATCATCGCCTACAACACAAATCTCGTGAAGGCCGAGGAGGCGCCGCGGAGCTTTGCCGACCTGCTCGATCCGAAGTGGAAGGGCAAGATCGTGAAGGGGCATCCCGGCTATAGCGGCACCATCATGACCGCGACCTACCAGATGCAGCGCGATCTCGGCTGGAGCTTCTTCGAGCAGCTCGCCAAGCAGAACATCATGCAGGTGCAATCCTCGACCGATCCACCGAAGAAGCTCGATCTCGGCGAGCGCGCAGTGATGGCCGACGGCAACGAGTACAACATCTTTCAGCTGAAGGAGGCCGGCCGGCCGGTCGAGCCGGTTTACGCCACTGAGGGATCGCCGCTCATCGTCGGCCCCAATGGGATCTTCAAGGACTGTCCGCATCCCAATGCCGCAAGGCTGTTTCAATCCTTCGCGCTCGGGCGTGAGGGGCAGCAACTCAATGTCGAGATCGGCGGTCTCAGGTCCGTCCACGCGCAAGCCCAGGAGAAAGCCGGGCGCAAGCCGTTGAAGGACGTCAAGACGATGAAGGACGATCCCGCGGCGGTGGAGCGGGAAGGCGAATCGATCAAGGCGCACTACACCCGCATCTTCCGCGTTTGACGGATGGTTCAGGCCGGTAGCCGGGCAATTGGGCGTTTAACGCATGGCATATATGCTCGGTTTTCGCCCGGACTGGGTCAATAATGCCCCTCGGCGGGGTGGGCGTTTGATGTTACCAATTTGGCATGAACCAGCATGCCAAGGTCGACATCCGCCATTCCACCTGTCCGCACGACTGCCCCTCGGCATGTGCACTTGACGTCGAGGTGATCGAAGGACGTTCGATCGGCAGGGTGCGTGGCTCCAAACAGCAGACCTATACGGCCGGCGTGGTGTGCGCCAAGGTCGCGCGTTATGCCGAGCGAATTCATCACGCCGAGCGGCTGACGGTTCCGCTGCGCCGAACCGGGCCGAAGGGCTCCGGCCAGTTCGCTCGGATTTCCTGGGACGAGGCGCTGGACGAGATCGCCGCGCGTTTCGATGCCGCCGAGCGCGAGTTCGGCGCCGAGTCGGTCTGGCCTTATTACTACGCCGGCACCATGGGGCTCGTGATGCGCGACGGCCTCAATCGCCTGTCGCATGTGAAGAAGTATTCGCGCTTCTACGGCACGATCTGCTCGACCATCGCGCGCATCGGCTTCGCCGCTGGGACCGGCAAGATCGCCGGCGTCGATCCCCGCGAGATGGGCGTGTCCGACCTCGTCGTGATCTGGGGCACCAATCCGGTGAACACCCAGGTCAACGTGATGACGCATGCGTCGCGTGCGCGGAAGGAGCGTGGCGCCAAGATCGCGGCGGTTGACGTTTACAACAACGAGACCATGAAGCAGGCCGACATCAAGATCCTGCTGCGGCCGGGAACGGATGGCGCCTTCGCGTGCGCCGTGATGCACGTGCTGTTCCGCGAGGGATTTGCCGATCGCGATTATCTCGCGCGCTATACCGATTGCCCCGGCGAACTCGAGGCGCATCTGCAGACCCGCACGCCGGAATGGGCCTCGGCGATCTCGGGCGTGCCGGTCGCGGAGATCGAAGCGTTCGCGCGGCTGGTCGGGCAGACCAAGCGCTCATTCTTCCGGCTGGGTTACGGTTTCACCCGCAGCCGCAACGGCGCCGCGCAGATGCACGCCGCGTCGTGCATTCCGGCTGTCACCGGCGCCTGGCAATACGAGGGCGGTGGCGCATTCTTCAACAATGCCGGAATCTGGCGCTTCGACGAGTCGATCATCGAGGGGCATGATGCGATCGATCCCACGACGCGGGTGCTCGATCAGTCGAAGATCGGCCGCATCCTGACCGGCGACGCCGAGGCGCTGCGCGGCGGCGGGCCGGTCAAGGCGATGCTGATCCAGAACACCAATCCGATGACGGTGGCGCCCGAGCAGGCGCTGGTGCGGCAGGGATTTGCGCGCGAGGATTTGTTCGTCGCGGTGCATGAGCAGTTCATGACCGAGACGGCACAGATGGCGGATATCGTGCTGCCGGCGACGATGTTCATGGAGCACGACGACCTCTACTACGGCGGTGGCCATCAGCACATCTCGGTCGGCCCGAAGCTGATCGATGCGCCCGGCGAGTGCCGCTCGAACCACGAGGTGCTGCAGGGGCTCGGCCGCAGGCTCAATGCCGTGCATCCCGGCTTCGACATGACGCCACGTCAGCTGATCGATGCGACGCTGAAGAAGAGCGGCCACGGCGATATCGGGGCGCTGGAGGCCGACATCTGGCGCGATCTGCAGCCCGATTTCCGCACCTCGCATTATCTCGACGGCTTTGCCCATGCCGACAAGAAGTTCCACTTCAAGGTCGATTGGGGCAAGGTGCCGGTCGGTTCAGGCGGGCTGATGGGCGCCTGGGACAAGATGCCCTCGCTGCCCGACCACTGGACGATCATCGAGGAGGCGGACGCGCAGCATCCGTTCCGGCTCGCGACGTCGCCGTCGCGCAGCTTCCTCAACACCAGTTTCAACGAAACGCCGTCGTCGCAGGCCCGCGAGGGCGCACCGACCGTGATGATCCATCCCGACGATGCGGCCGGCCTGTCGATCGCGGATGGCGACGCCGTGACGCTCGGCAACACGCGCGGCGAGACCACGCTGACCGCAAAGCTGTTCGACGGCGTTCGTCGCGGCGTGCTGATTGCCGAGTCGATCCATCCGAACAAGTCGCATATCGGCGGTCGCGGCATCAACATGTTGACCGGGGCTGAAGCCGTCGCTCCGGTCGGCGGCGCCGCGTTCCACGACAACAAGGTCTGGATCAGGAAGGCGCCGGCCGCCGCATAATCCTGCTTGCAGTCGGCGCCGATCCTGCCGCAAATGTCGGCTGACAACAGCACATGGGCGGGAAAGAAGGCGGGAAACATGACCGACAACAGCGTTCTCTTGGAAAAGCGCGGGCAAGCATTCTGGATCACCATCAACCGTCCGGACAAGCGCAACGCGCTCAATGCCGGTGTGATCGCAGGCATCGCGCAGGGCTATCGCGAGGCGCATGACGACAAGGACGTGCGCGTCATCGTGCTGACCGGCGCGGGCGACAAGGCGTTCTGCGCCGGCGCCGATCTGCAGAACAGCGGCGCGGCGTTCTCGATGGATTTTTCGCGGCCGAATGTCGACTATGCCGATCTGCTGCGGCTGTCGCAGAACGCGACCAAGCCCGCGATCGCGCGGGTCGGCGGCGTCTGCATGGCCGGCGGCATGGGGCTGTTGTGCATGACCGACATGGCGGTGGCCGGTGATGGTGTGATCTTCGGTCTGCCGGAGGTGAAGGTCGGCGTGTTTCCAATGCAGGTGCTGAGCCTGCTGCAATCGATCGCGCCGCCGCGCCTCGTCAACGAATGGGCGCTCACCGGCGAGCCGTTCGATGCGAAGGCCGCGCAGGCCGCGGGCCTTCTCAACTACGTCGTGCCGGCAGCGGAGCTCGACGCCAAGGTCGATTGGCTGATCGGCCGCATCGTCGACAAGTCACCGACGGCGATCCGTCGCGGCAAATACGCCATGCGCGCGATCGCCTCGATGTCGTTTGACGAAAGCATCGCCTACACTGAAAGCCAGATCGCGCTGCTCGCAATGACCGAGGACGCCAAGGAAGGCCTCAAGGCCTTCGGCGAGAAGCGCAAGCCGACATGGACGGGGCGGTAGGCAGGGGTTGTACCTGCCGACAATTCCCCGCTGGACCCGTCGAAAATGACCCAAAGTGGACGTGTTTGAGAGTTCAGAAGTTGCTAATTCTGCGAGAACTCGCGTATGCACTACGTGCAGGATCGTAATATGAGAGATTCAAATGGCGATGGAGCTGAGGGGCGCGAGCGGCGAGGGATTTGCGACGATTGCCGCTGATGGTCGCGTGTTGGATTCCTGGTTTCTTCGGCTGAGCCTGGTTGCGCAGCCCGGCAAGGCGGCAACGGTACGGCTGACGAGCGACGAGATCACCAGGTCGCTGGGTGAGGCGGCAGACGGATGTGCGCGACACGACGACATCCGCAATGTCGACATCGTGGCCATTCGTACGGAAATTGACTCCCTTGCATCGGCGCCGACTGATGTGCACGACGCATATCTTCGCCTCCATCTGCTGAGCCACCGGCTCGTCCAGCCGAATTGCCTGAACCTCGACGGAATATTCGGTCTGTTACCAAACGTTGCCTGGACGACGCTCGGTCCCTGCGAACCCTCTCGTGTACCGGACGCGCGACTCGGAGCGCGAAAGCGTTCCCTCGCCTTCGAGGTGACGGGCGTGGATAAGTTCCCGCGCATGACTGATTACGTGACGCACGCGGACGTGAGAATTGCAGATGCAGATCGCGTCAGGCTCGGAGCTCACTTGGCTCCGGGCACAACCGTCATGCATGAAGGCTTTTGCAATTTCAATGCGGGCACGCTCGGTCCCTGCATGGTCGAAGGCCGGATCAGCGCCGGTGTAGTTGTGGGAAGCGGCAGCGACATTGGTGGCGGAGCGTCGATCATGGGCACTCTGTCCGGCGGAGGGAAAGAGAGGATTACAGTTGGCGAGCGCTGCCTGATCGGAGCCAACGCCGGTATCGGCATTTCGTTGGGCGATGATTGTATTGTCGAGGCGGGCTGCTATGTCACCGCAGGCGCGCGCATCCTTTTGGAAGATGGCCGAGTGCTGAAAGCTAAGGAACTCTCGGGCCAGAAGGGCCTGCTTTTTCGTCGCAACTCCCAGAGCGGCGCTCTTGAGGCAACCAGACGGACACCGAACTGGGACGGCCTCAACGCGCAACTTCACGGCTAGGCCGTTCGATCGAAGACCTCGTCGGCAACAATTTTTGTCCATTAGCGATGTCGCCTTATGGCCCATCGCGACAGTTGCTGCGGTTGCGCCGACGCGGTCGATGTCGGGGCTAACCGGACATCGACCAAGATCTGTGAGTGCGCGCCCTTGCCGCGCGGGCCCGGCAGATCAGCCCGCGTTGGCCTTCAGGCCGGCGGCTTCGATGCCGGCCACGGCGCAGATCTCGTCATTGTCCGACGTGTCGCCGCTGACGCCGACGGCGCCGAGCAGGTTGGTGCCGTCCATGATCAGCACGCCGCCGGGGACCGGCACCAGCCGGCCTTGCGCCAGCGTGTTCACGGAATCGATGAAATAGGCCTGCTCCTGCGCGCGTTGAAACAGCGCCCGCGATCCCATTCCGAGCGCCAGCGCGCCATAGGCCTTGCCGTGGGCGATCTCGGCCCGCATCAGGCTGGTGCCGTCCTGCGCCGCCGTCACCTTCACCGCGCCGCGGGCGTCGAGGATGGTGACGACCAGCGGCTTCAGCTTCTTCTCGACGCCCTTGGCGAGCGCGGCATCCAGGATCTTGCGGGCGGTTTCGAGAGTGAGCTCAGCCATGGGCTTTGTCCTTTGTCGGCAATGATTGGTTGGATTTCGATGTCGCACGTTTCAGGCTCATCGCCAATACGCTGGCGACATGCAGCGGCGTGCGGCCGCTGCCGTCCTTGATCTGGTGCCGGCAC